>CANBTO010000040.1 GCA_947372405.1 Verrucomicrobiaceae bacterium | reverse complement strand
CGGTGTCATCGCGCTCGAAGACGTCGTGATCCTTGACGTGGAGGAATACATAGAGATCGCCAGCCGAGCCGCCGCGCACGCCGGCACCGCCATTTCCGGAGGAGCGGAGGCGCGTACCGGTATCAACACCCGCAGGAATGCGGAGCTTGATGCGGCTGTCGCGCTGGACGCGGCCATCACCTTTGCAGCTCGAGCAGGGATCGGAGATGGTTTCCCCGGCACCGCGGCATTCGGGGCAGGTGGATTGCTGGATGAAGATGCCGGCTTGACGCGCGACGACGCCGCGTCCGCCACAGGACTGGCAGACTTTGACGCCGCCTGAGCCCTTCGTACCCTTGGCACCGCAAGGTTCGCACGGGACGTAACGCTCGATCTCGAGTTCCTTCTCGACACCGCGGGCAGCTTCTTCGAGGGAGATCTCAAGATCATAGCGGAGGTCCGATCCACGTTGTTTGCCCGAACCCTTGCGGCGCGATCCGCCACCGCCGAAGAATTCTTCGAAACCACCCCCGAACGCACCGCCGAAGATCTGTGAGAAGACGTCCATCGGATCGTGAAAACCGCCGCCCGGGCGTCCGCCGCCGCCGTTGGAGAACGCGGCGTGGCCATATCGATCATAGGCGGCACGCTTGTCTGCGTCGCTGAGCGCTTCGTAGGCTTCGCCAAGTTCCTTGAACTTCTCCTCGGCGGTGTGGTCGCCGGGATTCTTGTCCGGGTGGAACTTCACCGCGAGCTTGCGGTAGGCCTTTTTGATTTCGTCGGCGTTGGCATCCCGCGAGACGCCGAGAACCTCGTAATAATCACGTTTTTCAGCCATGGGAAATTAAGCAACGCCTCCTTCCGCAGGAGTAGGGAGCTTGGAAACGACGACGCTGGCAGGGCGCAGCAGGCGGTCGCGGAGTTTGAAGCCGCGGCGGGTGACGCGCAGGATGCGTCCTTCCTCACCGGCGGAGCAATCTTCCTGGGCGACGGCGTCGTGGAGGTTGGGATCGAAGTTTCCGGTGGTCGGGATTTCCTCGACGCCTTGCGAGGCTAGGAATTCGTTGAGTTGGCGACGGACCATGTCCATGCCGATGTAGATCATCGACTTGGTGTCTTGAGACGCGGCCTGCATGCCCATCTCGAAATTATCGATTACAGGAATGAGCTCTTCGAGCAGGCGCTGGTTGGCGTAGCGGATAGCCTCTTCGCGTTCGCGGGCGGTGCGTTTGCGGAGGTTATCCATTTCCGCGGCGGTTCGCAGCGAGAGTTCCTTCCATTTGGCGACGTCGGCTTCGAGTTCCTCCCATGGATCGAGGGTGGCGGTTTCCTGAGCGGACGTGGCTTCGGTGTTTTCAACCGGAGTATCGGCGGCTTGGGGCGGATCGTTGTCGGCTTGCATGGCGGAAAGCTGTAGCCGTGAACGGCCCCGCGTCAACCCCTTGGGTGTCTTTGATTTGCCGTCGGATGCTTATTTTCCGATACAAAAGCGGCTGAAAATGACACCTAGCAAATCCTCCGTGTCCACGCGGCCCGGAATTTCTCCGAGCGCGTCGAGTGCCTCGCGAAGATCGATAGCGGCAAGTTCAGGATCGCAGGATGGATCGTCGAGCAACTGAAGCGCCGCATGCAGCGCATGGCGGGCGAGAATGAGACTGGCCTGATGGCGTGCGTTGATGGCCACGGCGTGTTCACCCCAATCCACTTCGCCGAAATGAAGCGAATCGCGGATGGTTCTGGAAAGCTCGTCGAAACCTCGGCCACTCGCGCAGGAGAGGCGCACCGCATCCACTCCGGACCACGCCGGGTGTTCGCCGAGATCCACCTTGTTGAGCACGAGCAGACGCTTCGCGGATTCTTCCGGAAACACGGCCGCCGCAGGTCTGGGTTGGCTGGCATCCGCGATTTCCAGCAAGAGATCCGCCGCCTCGATCTGGCGCACGGTGCGTTGGATGCCCGCCGCTTCGATGTGGTCCTCCGCCTCCCGCACGCCGGCGGTATCGACAAGCCGCAACGGAATGCCATCCAGATTGATGATTTCCTCGATCGTATCCCGAGTGGTGCCCGGAGTGTCGCTGACGATCGCCCGCTCGAAGCCAAGCAAGCGGTTCAAGAGGCTGGATTTGCCGACGTTCGGTTCGCCGAAAAGCACGGTGCGCACGCCTTCCCTGAGGATTCGCCCTTGATCGGAAGTGGCGAGCAGGGATTCCACGGTGTCGAGCACCGCTTGGATGCGCGAGCAAAGTAGCGTGCCGGTCTGTGGATCGATGTCCTCTTCCGGGAAGTCGATCCAGGCCTCGAGATGTGCCAGGATTTCGAGCAGGGAATTGCGAGCCTCGGTGGTTCTTCGTCCGAGCGAGCCCTCAAGCTGACTGCGGGCGGCGCGAAGCGCGAGACGGGTCTGGGCGGAAATCAGATCCATCACCCCCTCCGCTTGTGTTAGATCGAGCTTGCCATTGAGAAAGGCCCGGCGCGTGAACTCTCCCGGGCCGGCGGGAACCGCGCCGCACTCCAAAAAGCGGGCCAGCACCTCCCGCGTGACAAGAATGCCGCCGTGCCCGGTGAACTCCACGATGTCCTCGCCGGTATGGCTGTTAGGCCCGTGAAATACGGTCAGCAGGCCATCATCCACCGTGCGTCCATCGGCATCCTGCACACGGCAATAGCGGGTGGTCCGCGGCGTTTGGCAAGATGACCGCCCGTCAGTGGCCAGGTCCGCGACTTCCAGTGCCCGCGGTCCTGAAATGCGGATCATGGAAAGCGCTCCCGTACCAGGAGGTGTGGCGACGGCGGCGATCGTCGTGCGGTGCGGGTCCGTGAAAGCGTCCATCCGACAGGTCACTGCGTCGAGGCGGTCGATGTGGGTTCCTTGCCACCCAGGCCAAGGAACTCCCAGCAGATGAAGCGGCTGACTGCCAGTTCAGGGGCGCTGTTTTCGCCCACCCACTTGAGTTCGATCGTGGCGGTCCGGACATTGGGATGGTTGTCCTTGCCGCCGCGCCAGTTGATGATGGAAAGCGTCCGGCCGATCTCGGAATCCACCTTCACGTTCACCCTTGCGGTGTCTCCGGTGTTCGCCGGGTCCGCGATGCGATAGGTGCGGGTGCCCGCCTCAAGATGGCTCTTGTCCGGCACGTCCTCGACGATGAACACCCGGAAGGTGCCGCTTTGTCCGGATTCCGGAAGCTCCACGAAACTCTGGAAAGTGCGATACTTGGTCTGGGCGAACATCTCCCAGTCGAGTCTGAGTCCTTCCGGAGTACGCTTGAAGAATGCGTGCACCCGCAGCGGCTCCATGGCGAAGTTCCCGACACGCGCCATCGTGCTCAACAACAAGTCCGCTTCATCGATGCCGTATTGGACCTCCAGCGATGCGAGCGGCCGGAAAAACTCCTTCATGTCGAACTGCGGAGGTTGATCGTAGACCATCATGAAAAGGCCGCGCCTGCGGTCATCCTCGGACAAGTCGTAAATCGAAAACGCGTCAGCCGGAGTGTCTGAATCATTAATCACGCCGCCGCCGTAAAAGTCATCGATGCGCGAGGCCAGTGCTTCTGAATTGAGTACGTAGGGTAGCTTGCCCTTGCTCGTGGTCGCCGCCATGTAATCCCGCAGAACCTGATAGGCCTCCTTCCGCCATCCGATCCGTATATAGTTCGCCTCCTTCGTTGCGGGATCCGCTCCGGTTCGTGTGACCGCAGGAGAAGATACGTTGTCGTTCTTCTCCTTGAATACAAAATACACCGCCACTCCCGCGCAGGCGAACACCACGAGAAGCACGAGCATCACCGGAATCAAACCGCTTTTTTTTGGGCCTTCAGGTTTGGTGTCCGCGTGGTTCTCCTTTGGCTTTTTCGCTTCGGGAGGGTTCTTCGGCGTTGGAAGTTCGACTCTGGGCTTTCCGGTTTCCTTCTTGGCTGAAGGCAAAGCAGGTGCTTCCACCGCTTGACTGTGATCTACCGGGGCAGGTGGTGGAGTTTGTTTTTCCGGAATTGCCGGTATTGCAGGAGTGAGCAATAAATCCGGAGCCCTGTATGCTGGCGGAACCTGTGTTTCAAGGGCCGGGGAAGTGATGACGACGCCGCAGCGCGGACACGGACCGGTGGTAGGGGGGAGGTTTTTAGGGATCAGGATCTTGCCATTGCAGTGACTGCAGCGGAATTCCCTTTTGTCACTTGGAATTTCGGAATACTCCATAAACTTGATCGTCCCTGTTGGCAAAGTTTAGGCATTTGAAACAACGATGTCAAACCCCCGCAAAGAGACCTAGGGCAGTGCTACCGCGGAAAGCACCACATCGAGCGCTTCCAGACAGCGATCGTTCTGGGCTCTGGTGCCAATGGAGACCCTGATCCAATCCGGCAGTTTGTAGCTGCTCATGGCCCTCACGATCACCCCCTGTTTCAGCATGTCCCGGAACACTGCGTCACCCGAACCTGTTCTGACGAGAATGAAGTTCGCGTGGCTGGGGACATATTCGAGTCCGCGTTCGCGGAATGCGGTTTCCATGAACTTGAGGCCTTCCCGGTTGTTTTTGAGGGTGGCATCCATGTGGCTCTTGTCTGTTAGGGCGGCCAGGGCGCCTGCCTGCGCGATGGCGTTGACGTTGAAGGGTTGGCGCGCCTTCTGGAGAAGCTGCGCCAGATGCGCCGGAGCGATGCCATAACCCACTCGCAGCGCCGCGAGTCCGTGGACTTTGGAAAACGTGCGCAGAACACACACGTTCCGTCCCTCTCTAACATAGCGGAGAGTGTCCGGAGGCGAATCGGGAAACTCGATGTAGGCTTCGTCGAACACGGCTATCACATGCTCCGGCAATCGGTCCATGAACCGGTCGATCGCTTGCTGGTCGACCATCGTTCCGGTGGGATTGTTAGGATTGGCGATGAAAACGAGACGCGTGTTTTCATTGATCGCATCCGCCATCGCGTCGAGATCGTGGACGAATCCCGGATCCGGGACTTCGACATATCCGGCACCGAAAAGCGTGGCCATCAGCTTGTAAACCACGAAGGCGTGTTCCGCAGCGATCAACTCCGTGTTACGGTTCAGGAAGGTGTGGCAGAGCAGTTCGATGATTTCGTTGGATCCGTTGCCAAGCACCACGTTTTCGCGGCCGAATCCAAGGGATTCGGCGATCGCGCCGCGCAGCTTGAAACCGCCTCCGTCCGGATAGATGTGCGCTTCGGAAATGGCCTCGCGCATGGCGGCCTGCGCCTTCGGCGATGGGCCCAGCGGGTTTTCGTTCGAGGCGACCTTCACGATCCGCGAGGGGTCCAGCCCGAGTTCGCGGGCGGTCTCATCGATCGGTTTCCCGGGTTCGTAGGCCACCAGGTCGCACACAAAGCGGTTTGCGTATTGATCAATCGTCATCGGGCGGGACGCTAGACCCGCCGCTCCGCGCGGTCAAACGCCAAGCTTCACGATCCTCTGCCGCAAGAAACCTCAAGCAATGAGGAGAAACGGGCAGCCGCGTCCTGATAGATGGCGGCCAGGGAAGGATCCGGCGGCAGTGTGGCTCCGGGCGAAACCTTGCAGAACATGGACTGGAGGTCCGAAAACTTATGGCCGTCCGCTGCTGCTGCGATCAGCGCCGCTCCAAGCGCGGCGGAGTTGGCGATGTCCAGCCTGTCCACCGGAGCCTGGAAAACATCTGCCGCCAGCTGGGCGATGCCGTTGTTCTTCGAAGCTCCTCCCGTCAGGCGCAGACGCTCGGTTCTCACCTCCATCCACTGCGAGTGGAGGCGCATGTTCAGGAACTGACATTCCAACAACGCCCTCACCTGCAATTCCGGACATTCTCCGGATTCGAAGGACGGTGAACCTTGTCTCACCGGTCCGGTGAAATCGTATCTCGGTGTGATCTCGGGGCCGAAGAACGGCAGCATCAAGTTGGTTCCCGCCGCACTGCGGCTGGCGGCCAAGTCATCACGATCAAAAGCGTTCCAATCCAGTCCCAAAAGATTTTTCAGGGCTTCCCGTGCCAGCGATCCGTTGCGGAAACAGATCAGGGACATGAAACCACCAGCCGGGTTCCCGAACACGTGGCCGAATCCATTAGGATCAGTTTTCGGCCCTGGCATGGCAGCAAAGAATGTATCGCTCGTGCCCAGGGAAATGACGACATTTCCTGGCTCCGTGGCTCCCATGCCTACCAGGGACGCGGGATTGTCTCCGGTGAATAGCGCGCAGCGGCAGCTAGCCGATAGACCGTATTTTCCAACGAAATACGGAGAAACAAAGCCAATCACTTTGGAAGTCGTCTCGGGCGAAGGCAGCTTTTCCATCAGACCGGGTGCTGTTGCTTCCAGCAATTTCTTGTCCCAATTCAGTGTGCCCAGATTGAGCAGATTCATTCCCGCGCCATCCCCATAGTCGATGGACGCCGATTTGCCCGCGATCACGGAAGCCATGAACGAACTGACCAGATGAATGCGGGCCGTCCGCGCATAGGCGGCAGGATCGTTTTTGTAAAAACGTCGGATCTGCGGGCCGGTAAAACGCTCGATGGCGATGGATCCGCTCCGGCGGCAGACCTCCGCAGGATCTCCGAGAGCAGCCGTGATTTCAGCGCACTCCGAACCTGTGGAGGTATCCATCCAGATCGGTGACGTCACGCGTGTCAGTGCCGGTGCGATCTGGGAGCTGAGCTTTTGAGAGGGATCCAGAGCCACGAGACGGTTGCCGAAGCTTTCATCGAGATAGACCGAGCCATGCTGCTGGCCTGATCCGGAGATCACTCTGACTCGGGAAAGATCTGCGGTTTCGGCAAGACGGCTGAACAAAAGATCGAGCGCATCCAGCCACATCAATGGGTTGGCATGAACTTCTCCGCTCGCTCCACCGGGAATAAATCCGCTGGGTGATTCATATTGCGGGAGTTCCGTGCCGAAATTCACGGAATGCTGTGTCGTGATTTTCCCCGTGGCGGGATCAATCAAAACGCCGGTGAGTGATTGGGTCGATGAATCAAGGCCTAGGAACATGCGGTGAGTTTTCCAGCAGGGGGATTTTTTCCAAGCTGAAACAGTCAGGCGAAGTCATAATCATCATTGGCTCGGTAATTTCGCATCCGTTGCATAAAAAAGAGCGGTCGCTTTCGCGACCGCTCTCGAGGTTGTGGTTAGGCCTGTGCCTGAGTTTCGATCAGAAGCTCACGCTCAGCATCGAACCGGCAACGAACTCGTTGCTGGTTTCGGCCCAGCTGGTGTTGGAGTCTTCACCGAGAGCGATGCTCAGGGAGACGAATGGCGAGAGCTTGGCATGTTCGGCAAAGCCCCAGTCAAGGGAGACCTTGTTGGTCCAAGCGGTGAATTTGCCGTCGTCCATCAGGTAGCCGAGGTTCGAGGACACGTTGAGGGCAACGCAAGGGCTAAGCTCGAAGCTGCGGCTGAGCGCAAGTTCGGTGTAGCCGTTGGTGTCGCCACCGTAGGTGCCATCGACATCCCAGAAATAGGTGAGCGAAGCCTTGGCGAAGCCGAGGTCACGGGAAACCTTGAAATAAACTTCCTGGTTGTCGGCATTTAGATCACCCATGTTCCAGTAGTAAATGTAACCGACGGCACCGACCACGGGACCGAAGTCGTAGTTGGCTTCGCCGTATGTATCAATTTCGTTATCCCTTTGGTTATCGGTAAAGGTATTATTGAAATTGCCCATCCAAACACCAGCGCTAAGGCCGACGTTGCCGACTTTGCCAGCCACGTCGAGGCCGGTTTCGATGAGGTTGTTGCCAAGGTCAAGGCCACGGAACAGATACTCGTTGGAGTAACCGGTGTGGATTTGATATTCGACTTCCGCCGAGGCATTGCCGGCCACAAGGGCGGAGGCAGCGGCCAGGGCGCCAATTGTTTTGCAGTAGTTTTGCATCTTGTTGTGTTGGTTTTCGGTTGCTGCTTGCGTCCTTGGCTGTGCCGGTTGGTGGAACAGACAAGAGCGATTCGGATCTAGCATCCTGCGCGCCAAAAGACGACTGGAAGCACTCCGTTGGGAAGATATTTCACTTTTCCTAAAGATTTGTCCAGCATTATTTGGCGCGGAAGTAGCTCCGCATGACGTTAGGGTAAGTAGCCTCTCCAGGGATGGCAAGCGAGAATCTGCTTTTTTGAGGATAATTCCGCCCGCAAGTTTTGCTTTGCTGAAAAGGGCCCCAAAAGGTTTTACGGCTTGCAGGTGAAGATCAAACAAACAAGCAGCCACCAACTCTGGATTTCCGTCTTGTCGGAAGGCTGATGGATTGCGAGGCTTCAGACCTCCATGGCAGCTCCCCAGAACATCATCGCACTGGTTTACGATTACGACCAGACGCTCAGTCCACGCTATATGCAGGATGACGTGCTTTTTCCGGAATTCGGGATCGATCCCGCGCAATTCTGGAAAAAGTGCAACGGACTCGTGCATGACCAGCGCTGGGACGGAGAGCTCGCTTACATGAAGTGCCTGCTTGACTACCTCGGCATGGACAACGTGACCAACGCCAGGCTCACAGAGCTCGGTGGCGGCTTGAGGTTTTTCCCCGGCCTGCCAGAGCTGTTCGAGGCGCTGCCCAAAGCCTCCCTGACACCCGAGCACGAGCTGGCTGGCATCAAGGTGGAACACTACATCATCTCGTCCGGACTCAAGGCGCTTCTGGACGGCTCGCGTCTCCAACCTTACGTGAAGGCGATGTTCGGCTGCGAATTCGGTGAGGATGCCGAGGGACGCATCAGTTTTCCCAAGCGCGTGATCTCGCACACCACCAAGACGCAGTTTCTCTTCCGCATCAACAAGGGCATGCTGCGCTACGATCAGGACGTGAACGATCACATGCCCGCCGACCAGCGGCCGATCCCTTTTGAAAACATGGTCTATGTCGGAGACGGACCCACCGACGTCCCCTGCTTCACCGTGATGGCCCGCAACGGCGGCCAAGGCATCGCCGTTTATAACCCGGAGGACACCACAGGCCGCTCCTTCCGCAAGTGCTTTCAGCTCTCCACCCACGCCGGACGCGTCAAACACATCGCCCCGGCGGACTACCGCGAGGGCTCCCACCTGTGGTTGTTGTTGGCCGAGATGGTCCGCGAAACCGCCGACCGCATCCTGCGCCTGCGCATCGAGGAACGGGACAACGCCACCGTGGCGGCCCCGGGGTTCTGATTCCCCCCAAATCCGGATTGGCAGCGCGGGATTCGCCACCTAGCCTCGCGCCCTTCCATGTCAGAGAAAACCCGTTTCCACTTCACCGGCATCTGTGGCACCGCCATGGGGGCCGTGGCCGCCGCGATGAAACAGCGCGGATTCACCGTCACCGGCTCCGACGCGAACGTCTATCCGCCGATGTCCGATTTCCTGCGCGGCCAGGGCATCCCCATTGCCGAGGGATATCGGGAGGAGAACATCCCGGCTGACGCGGACGTGGTCATCATCGGCAACGCCATCTCGCGCGGAAACCCGGAGGCCGAAGCCGCTCTCGACCGCAGGCTTCTCTATCATTCCCTGCCCGAGGTGATGAAGGAGTTCTTCCTGCGGGGGAAGCGCAACCTCGTCATCAGCGGCACGCACGGGAAAACCACCACGTCCTCGATGCTCGCCTGGCTGCTTCGTCATGCCGGGCGCGATCCGGGATTCATGATCGGCGGGCTGCCGAAAAACCTCGGCTGCGGCGGTTATTTCAGCGACTCCGAGTTCAACGTGCTCGAAGGCGACGAATACGACACCGCCTTCTTCGACAAGCGCTCGAAGTTCCTCCACTACCTGCCCGAGTGCGTCGTTATCAACAACATCGAGTTCGACCACGCGGACATCTACAACTCGCTCGACGAGATCAAGCTCACCTTCCGCCGCCTGCTCAACATCGTACCGCGAAACGGCATGGCCTTCATCAATGGCGACGATCCGAGCTGCCTCGAAGTCGCCAACGGCGCCCCCTGCCCCGTCACCACCGTCGGCTTCGGGGAAAACTGCGCGCAGCGCATCGAAAACGTTCGCTACGAAACGGATCGCAGTTCATTCACGCTCGCCGGCGTTCACTATTCGGTGCGCATGACCGGCGACTTCAACATCCGCAACGCCGCCATGGCCGCCGCCGCCGCCACCTTCGCCGGTCTGACAGCCGGCGAGATCAACAAAGGGCTTGAGGATTTCGACGGTGTCGCCCGCCGCCAGGAACTGCGCGGCGAGAAAAACGGTATCAAGGTGATCGACGATTTCGCCCACCACCCCACCGCCATCAAGCTTGCGGTGCAGAGCCTGCGCCAGAGTCATCCGGATTCGCGTCTATGGATCCTCTTCGAGCCCCGCTCCAACACCACCCGCCGGGCCGTGTTCCAGAACGAACTCGCCGAAGCCCTCTCGCTTGCGGATTTCGCCGTCGTCGCCGCCATTCCGGATCTCCACAAGATCCCGGAAAACGACCGCCTCGATCCCGAGAAACTCTCCGCGGACATCGCACGGCTTGGAGGTAAAGGTTTCTATCTGCCGGACATCGCGACCATCGTTTCCACCGTCAGCGAGCAGGCGAAACGCGGCGACGTGATCGCCGTGCTTTCCAACGGCGGCTTCGGCGGCATCCATCAGAAACTTCTCGCGATTCTCTAACAGACACTCAACCGTTCCTGTAACCCGTGGTAGGGCTGTTTCCTCAGCGGGCGGACATGAGTTCTTGCTCCGGCGGCGGGGAGCGATTATCGCCCGTCCATGACAGGCTTCAAAACCGTGGTGTTGCTCGCACTCTCGAATGTTTTCATGACCTTCGCGTGGTATGCCCATCTGAAGGATCTGAAGGACAAAACCTGGTTCATCGCAGCGCTCATCTCATGGGGAATCGCATTTTTCGAATATATGCTCCAGGTACCGGCGAACCGGATCGGCTCCACTGTCTTCACCCTGCCTCAGCTCAAGATCATTCAGGAGGTCATCACACTCACCGTGTTCCTGCCGTTCGCGGTGTTTTTCATGAAGGAGAAAGTCACATGGAACTATGCGGGAGCCGCCCTTTGTCTGGCGGGCGCGGTGTTTTTCATCTTCCGCAAATAACCAGCCCATGGTCATCGCCTTCCACAAGCCCTATGGCGTGTTGTGCCAGTTCACTCCCGATCAACCGGGCCAGCGGACGCTTGCGGAATTCGGTTTTCCAGCCGGCGTCTATCCGGTGGGCAGGCTGGACATGGATTCGGAAGGACTGTTGCTTCTGAGCGACGAACCCGGTTTCAACAACCGCCTGCTGGATCCCAAGGCCGGCCATCCCCGGACCTATTTGGCGCAGTTGGAGGGGATTCCAACCCGTGAGTCCATTATGGAACTGGAACGCGGAGGCATTGAGATCCAAGGATACCGGACAAGGCCCTGTCGGGCGAGAATGCCTGATCCGCAGCCGGAGGTGCCGCCACGCGATCCGCCGGTGCGCTTCAGGCAGGCGATACCCACGAGCTGGCTGGAACTCACGCTCACCGAAGGAAAAAACCGCCAGGTCCGAAGAATGACGGCGGCCGTGGGCTATCCGACGCTGCGTCTGATCCGCGTGGCGATCGGCGGATTGAAGCTCGAAGGGTTGCCAACTGGAACTTCAAGAAGTCTGCAAGCCGGAGAAATCCGGGAGATCTGGCGCAAATAGCGGCAGTTGCTCAAACAGTAGCGGGTTCCCTCCTTCTGCCCCGATCACTTATGGGGGGGTGATCGGGGCAGTCACACACAATGTACTGGGGGGAGCCCTGGATTCCGGGCCTCAGAAACCGCGGAATGGGCTGGAAAATCGATGTGTTTGAACCTAGCTCAAATTCGGCCGCTCCGCACTAACGCAATCACGTAATCGCCGCGGTTTCACCAATCCGAAAAACTATCGGGCTCGTGCTTGTCACTGCTGGCCAGCGAGCATTCCATATACAGCGTGCCGATGGGTGGGATCGTATCAATTCCGTAGGTTTGACCGAACGCGTAGTTGCCGCTGGCGGGACATCCGGGCAGGGTTTCCACGAATCTTCCGAGCCCGATCACCTGGGATTGCAGGCCCGGAGCGTTCTGGCCCGGGGAAAAGCCATAGAGATTCGAATAGGCGCGAACACCCTTCTGGACGGCTTGGATGTGAATGATGCACAGTGCTCGGTCGGAGCCCCGTTTCCATGCCCTGGCTCCAAAGAAAAGAATGGAGATCAGGAGAATAATGAGCGAAATGACCACGGTCAGTTCGATTAACGTCATCCCAGGCAGACCGGGCCGTCCATTCGGACGTGGGACCCCGGTCGGGCAGGAACGCCGTATTGGCGATGTAAGTTTCATTTTGGCTGGCTGGTGTTGATTGCTAAAAAACACTAAAAATCAGAGAAAGACAATAGGTTTTTTTAAAAACAAGCTCCCATTTGCGGCTACGGAAACCAAAAAAATTACAATCCGAGCCAAATGGCGGAGTTATTTGAGTCACGACCGATGATGATCGAGCCTCAAGGATCTTTCAGCTTGGCGACAGCAGTCTGGTGATCCGTGAGGAGCCTGGAGAGATCGGCTGCCGCTTGATCGTTGATTTTTCGGAGCCGGTCCAAGGCGGTTTTATTCAGGAAGTCCCGGCTGCGGTTATCCGAGGCGATGAGGTCTATTTCGAGAAGAATGCGTGGTCCCAATGGAGTGGAGACTACGGGATAGAGAGGAAAACCGGGTTTGCCTTCCGGGTGGGTTTTGACACCAACGGCAGTCCATGCGCCTCCGCTTTGCAGGCCGGTGATGGATGGTGGCCGCTTGCTCCTGTGCGCCCCGCTGATCTCATAGCCGAGGTTGCGAATAAGTGTTGGACCGCTGTCAGCGTTGGCAAGTCTTGCGGTCAGCCGCAAGGCTGCGGCGACGTCGCCGCTCCGAGTGGCCTTAAGCCAGCGTTCGACCAGATCACGGGCTTGATCGGGGGCGGGCGGATTATCGGCGGGGATTTGTTCGATTCTGGCGCATTCGGACAGGATCTTTTCCATCCATCCTGCCTCGACCACGCTGATCTGACTGCTGGTCCAGCCGGTGAAGGATTTGATGATTTCTTCAGAGGGCGCGGGATTCCACAGCCATCCCGCATGACTTTTGCTGAAAAACAGGAACTTGAGGTCGAGATGATCCGGGCTCCTTGCGTCGAAAAACTGGCAAGCCACCACGGCGTGATCACCGTTCTCAGTGAAAGCCATGGGAAAAACCCGTTTTTCCGATGCTGGATCCGCCACTTCCCACCATGTCCGGGCACCCATGGCGATGGCGCGTCGGATTTCCGGTGGATCTCCTGAGGCTTGGACCAAGCAAGCCCAAAAGGCTGGATCGGGATTCCCGAAAGCGGCGATCAGCGCGTCCCGCGCCAGGGAGGCGCTTTCCTTGGCGGCGGACGGGTATTTCAGCGCCAATTTTGACGGAAACATGTCAAGTAGGCCGGAATCCTGCTCTAGATCGGGGGCGCCATTCGCTTCGGTTGGGGAGTCTTGAGGAGGATCGATTCTCCAATGACCTTCCACCGTTTTGGAGAGATTGAGGTTTAAAATCTCCACCTTCGGGTTGGCGGTTTTCGGCGGGTTTCCGGCGGGATCGAGGTAGGCGATGGAAACCTGGGCCGTGTCCCCGTCTTCCTCCTGAAACACCGGGACGCGGAGAACCTCCGGAGCTGCCATGGCGCGCCACAGGCGGGAAACTTCGCCAGAAGTCAGCGCGGATTCGGCGGATCTGACCCGTTCCGGCCAGTCTTCCGGCAGGGTTCGGGACAGCCCGCCTAACAATCCGAGGATTTCCGGAACCTGTTTTCTACTGCAGGCCTCGAAGAAGCGCTCGACGGCTTTTGGTGGATCGAGTTTGGCGAGTTCACTGGCAGGCAGGCTTTGCTCGATCTTCCGGCGCAGGCGTTCCGCGGACTGATCCCGGAGATTTTCCAGATCGACGACCTGTTCGCGCAACATCCAGTCCTGCAGGGATTCGAGACGCTTGCGGATGGCATCCGCATAGCTAAGGCCTGAGTTTTCGTACGAGGCCGGGACCGGAGCCGCGGCCCAGTCAGCCCCCCGTCTAACCAGCGCGACTGGGAAAATCTGCAGCCGACCGGGATCGAAGCCGCCGATTTTCCTGACGAGCACCGCGGCCAGGTCGTCGTCGAGTTTCACCGGGCCGACTTCCAGCGGATCGTCGCCCAAGTCACGGGCCATGCGCTCGAGGCGACTGGCGATTTCCTTTCTCTTCTGCTCGCTGGTCTGCGGGGCCAGGGCGGTATCTCCGCCAGGTTGCAGGTTCAGGTTCTTGCTGCGGACTTTTTCCAGGAAATGAATGGCGGTCTCGCCAGGGTCGCTCGGCACAGCGGATGCGGAGACGGCCATGGCGAGCAGAGCGGATAACAGTTTCACTGTGAAAACCCATAACCCATCCACGCGCGGGAGAAAGCGAAGAATTCACAGCGTGCTTATCTGAAAAAAGATTCAAGCCGATGTCACAATCGGCCATGCTCGGGTCAATAGATGGTGAAAGACCATGAAACCTCTCGCCATCGCCTATCCTCCACCCGACATGGACCGCTCCCGATTTTCCGAACTGATCCGCGATCACCATCAGCCGCTGCTAGCCTACGCCCGTGTCCTGGCAGGGCACCCGGAGCGGGCCCGCGAACTGGTGCAGGATGCCTTCGTGGCGGCGTGGCAGACGATCGGGCGCTTCGATGTCACACGCGACTTCGGCTCCTGGCTGCGGGGAATCGTCCGCAACAAGTGGCGTGAGGATTGCCGGAAACACCGCCGCGAGGTTTCGCTGGAGGAACCGGAACTGGCGCAACTCGAGGAAGCCGTGCGCTCCTGGAGCGCGGGTGCCGGCGAGGCCGGATTGCTGGAGCGCCTGGCCGATTGCCGCTCGAAACTCCCCGAGACCCTCTCTGAGGCGGTCAATGCCTACTACGATGAAAACCGCGATGGCGAAGGAGCCGCGGCATCGCTCGGCATCGCCTCCGCCACTTTCCGGAAACGACTCGAACGCGCCCGTGCCGCGCTGCGCCTCTGCCTTGAATCCCACAACTGAACCCCAACCACTTTCCCATCATGAACCCGAATTTCCCATCATCTCCCGAAAACCGCCTGCTCGACGAACTTCTCCACGAACAGAACCATGGACCGGACGACGCCTTTCTACAACAGATCGAAGCCGCCGTCGATGCCGGCACACCCGTTCTAACAAAACGTCCGGCTGGCAGGCTGTCCGCCCGCATTGCCATCGCCGCAGCGATCACGCTGGCGGCCGGAGCCACCATCTGGTGGCAGATGCAGGGACAGGATCAATCGCCTGTCGCGTCGAATGGCAATCAGGCCACAGATGAAAAAGCAAAAGCCGCACAGGAGTTGTCGGCGCTCAACAAAGCGATCCGCGATCAGGAGGACAAGGTCGAGGAACGACGCAAAGTGCTGGCGACGATCGTCAGAACGAAGGGAATCATCTACAAAGGCACTGATTCATCTCACGAAAAAGACGGCAGTCGGGACGCAACGGATGCGCTTGACACCTTCCACCAACTTGAAGAGGAAAAACTACAACTTGAAAGCCAGATCCTTGGCTTGATGAAGTATGACGGCGATCAACTCATGGTCTATGCCAGCGGCTTGTCACTCCCGGACAACATTATCAAAAACCTCTATCCCCAGTATCTCGAAGCCAAGCGCCAATTGGAAACGCTCAAACGCGACGGGCTCGCCGACAACCATCCCACTGTCAAGGCAATGGTCGATCAAATCGGCAACATGAAAAAACAACTCGACGAGGGTGTAGTCAATCTAGGGGCCACCCTCAAAGCCCAGTTGGACATGAGCAACGATCGTCTGAAAATGGTAACCGTAATGAAAAACGAAACCCGGGACGGGGCCATCAGGCGCGGACTTGACGCCCAGGACTACGTCGATGCGAAGCGCGATTTCGAGAGCGATCAGAAAGCCTTGATCGATTTGAAACTCAAACAGGCGATGATCACATCCAAATACGGTGAAATGGGCTTGGCGAACAACGACAAGGCCCTTAGCAAGCTGGAAGACAATCTTGAAGAAGAGCGCAAAGTGTTGGCTTCCACAGTTAGGACAAAAGGCATTATCTACAGGGGGACTGATTCCTTTTACAAGAATACCGAATCTCCTGTTACGCCCAGCAAACCCGCAGAAGAGAATAGCCAGTTGGCGAAAAACACCGACCCCTCGCGCCAACCCCGGCCAAGAGTCGCGCCTCCAAGTTTCTCAGTCAACGATGCCAGCCCGCCACCTGTAACCAGAAACGGCACATCGGACTTCGGAGGCGGCTTTGTTTTCCCAGGAGAAACACCCCGTGATTCCACCACCGGCGACCGCTACGGCTCCTTCATCGACCAGCCATGGAAAACATCTGTCAGCGATCCGCTGTCCACGTTTTCGATCGATGTCGATACCGCCTCCTACGGCAACGTGCGCCGGATGATCCGCGAGGGTCGCGAAATCCCGCGGGATGCCGTGCGCATCGAGGAATGTATCAATGCTTTCAGTTATCATTACGATCCACCGAAAGGAGACGCAGCCTTCGCCGTAGGGGCTTCACTTGCGGCATGTCCGTGGGCACCGGAGCACCAATTGGTCCGCATCGCCATCAAGGGACGTGAAATCGATCCCAGCAAACGCCCGCCCTCGAACCTGGTGTTTCTCATCGACGTGTCCGGTTCGATGCAGAGCCCGGACAAACTGCCGCTGCTCAAGCAGTCGATGTCCATCCTGGTCAATCAACTCGATGAGCGCGACCATGTGGCCATCGTCGTTTA
>CANBTO010000039.1 GCA_947372405.1 Verrucomicrobiaceae bacterium | reverse complement strand
AGTCCGCTGCGGATTCCAGCCACGGACTTGACCCACATGTAATTCGGCTCGATGCCCATGGCGGTTTTGGTAGCGAGCTGGCGGATGAGCACGTCCTGGTGGCAGGCATATTTGCGCAACAGGTCATCGGGGATTTCCCGCATCGCGTGGAACCTTTCGATCAACGGTCTGCCCGAGTCATGCACCAGGGTTTCGACAGATAGATCCTCGCGTTTTCCATCCTTGTCCGCCGCCGCTTCGAGGGAAACGAACGCCTCATCGGCCTTGGTGCCCCACGGGTGTTCGGGGAGCTGATAGGTTTTCGAAAACTTCGTCGGCGGCGCACCGGAGATCCGCAGGGTCTTGCGCGGGATGACATAAGTCAGGGCATAGGCGGCGCCCCACTCGGTGGTGTCGTAACGCGCGCCGCCGAGGATGCCGAACGATCCGTCCCAACGGCGGGAAAGTTCGTAGTTCCACTTCCGGTTGTCCATGAACTCGCGGTATTGCTTCGGCTTCCTGTCATAGAGCAGTCCCATCGCGGCGCTGCGCCAGGTCTCGCCGATGCCGCCGCCGGTGTGGCCGTGCAGCATGAAGGTGGTGGTGTAGAAACCGGTCATCGCACAGGCGTCGCGGGCCGCCGCGTAAACGGACTTCCCGCCATCGGGTGTTAGAGAAGCAGCGGCCGCCATGGCGAAGGCGAGGTTGCCGTTCTTGCCGTTGTCCACGAAGGAACTCTCCGGGCGGTTGTCGCCATACGGATTGTTGCCGCGCCCGGCGAAACGATAGAAGTGGACGAGCGCGGAACCAAGGGTTTGTTCCGGAACATTCGCGCCGCACTCTTTGGCCAGCATCAGGAACGTGACCACCGCCGTGCCACCGGCGTTGAGATGCCCCCCGCCGCCACCGTAAGTCACGGCGGCCACCCCTCCCCTGCCCGCCCAGCCATCGAGGTATTGGGCCTTGACCGCGTTATCCACCCACTTCTGGATGCCCGGCAAGACCGTGGAGTCACCGGTGCGCAGATAGTATTCACAAAGCGTCGTCCCGCCGTATCCGAGATGCCAGGCCGCGGTCGGCGCGTTGTTGGCCGCCTGTCTCGCCCATGCGCGCACGACTTCCAGATCCTTGTCGTCGCCAGTGGCTAACAGGAAAAGCATGCCGACGCCGCTGAAGCCCTTGTCGGCATCCGGTTTCGCCAGGTAGTCCGCGAATCCGCGCACGATCTTGTCGGACTTCGGACAATGGAGCGGCCAGGTCGCGCTGTAGACTCCGAGCACCGGGATTTTCACCACCACTTCCTCGGCCATGGCGCCGGGCGTGTTCTTGATCATCAGTTTGACCGCACCGTCCGCTGCTTCAGCCGCCTCGATGAGCTGGCCGAGCTGGATGCGCGGGTCGATGTCGGCGAGCTTGTGGCCGTTAATCGAATCGATGATCTGGCCGGGCTTGAGTTTGCCGGTCGCCGCCGCAGGCGAGCCGGGCTCGACGTTTTTGACCTTCATCACGAAGGCCGGTTGATGCAGCTCGATGCCGATGCCCACCGGACCGAAACGGTCAACCGTCTGCGAGGAGCCATTTTCGTCCGGGCAGGTGGAGAAGAGCTGGGGCTCCTTGTAAAACGAAGCCGCGGAAAGGCTGCCAGCCAGACCGAGTGCGGCGGAAAAAAGCAGGGGTTTGGTCGTCATCATGTATCGATCGGATCGCTCCTTGAAAAATCATCGCCCTGCGGTGGGAGACCACAGTTCCCTGCCCTTACTCAACAAGCCGACAGCTTGTTTCAGCCGAATTGCGTCGAATTGACGCGCATCCACGCCAGCGTGGGCGGAGGCGAACCGGAATGATTCCGCGAAGTTCCCCTTTCGACCGGCCCCTGCGATTACCTCCTACTCGTGGATCGCAAGGCTCTCGGCGTGATCGAAGCCAAGAAGGAAGGCACCACGCTTTCCACCGTCGCCGATCAATCCGCACGCTACGCCAACAGTCTGCCCGCATTCCTCGCCGCCGGGCTAACAGGCACCCTTCCTTTCCTATACGAATCCACCGGCGTCGAAACCTTCTTCCGCGACGAACGCGATCCCGCTCCTCGCTCCCGCCGCGTGTTCACCTTCCATCGCCCGGAGAACAGCGGCGGATTGTGGCGGAGATTGAGAAGCAATTCACGCGGCTGGAGGCGGGGGTGGCGGCGTTGCGGCGGGTGCAGGCCAACCTCAAACGCTACCGCGCCGCCGTCCTCAAAGCCGCCTGCGAAGGCCGCCTCGTCCCTACCGAAGCCGAGTTAACCACAAAGAACGCAAAGAGCACAAAGACCAAACCGGTTTCCCTCTCTGCGTCCTCTGCGCTCTCTGCGGTTAAAAATTCCGGTTACGAAACTGGTGCCCAGCTCCTTGCCCGCATCCTCACCGAACGCCGCAAAAACTGGCAGGGCCGTGGCAAATACCAAGAACCCGCCGCGCTCGATACAGCGAAGCTCTTCGATTTGCCGACAGGCTGGACGTGGACAACGCTCGACGCGCTGGCGGAAATCAAAGGCGGCATCACGAAAGACCAGAACCGCAAACACACAGCCCCGGTTCGCTCAGTCCCATACTTGCGCGTGGCGAACGTCCAGCGCGGTTATATCGACCTGACTGAAGTGAAGGAAATAGTCACGACCGAGGACGAGATTCGAGAACTCGCGTTGAAGCCGGGCGACCTCTTGTTCAACGAAGGTGGCGACAGGGATAAACTCGGACGTGGCTGGGTTTGGAATGGCGAGTTGCCCGAATGCATTCATCAAAACCACGTCTTCCGCGCTCGCCTCTACGTCGCAGCACTCAATCCAAAGCTGGTTTCGTGGTATGCGAACACGTTCGGTCAGAAATTCTTTTTCGACGAAGGCAAACATACGACCAACCTCGCCTCTATCAGCATGTCGAAGCTTAAAGGGCTTCCAGTTCCGATTCCTCCGCCCGCCGAGCAGACGCGGATCGTGGCGGAAGTGGAGCGGCGGTTGAGCGTGGTGGAGGAGTTGGAGTCGGTGGTGACCGCCAACCTCCAGCGCGCCACCCGCCTCCGCCAGTCCATCCTCCAAAAAGCCTTCACCGGAGAACTTTGAAACCCTGTTCCCTATGTTTGCCCAAAAAATCGAGTTTGCCTGAGAGGGCAAACAACTTTTTGTAAGAAATGATTTGAAATTTTCTTATTTTTTAGTATTTTCCCTCAACGGAAAATGTTAAAAAGCACGCAAATAAATGAGGAAACGATGCTCGCCCGCTTCAAGGTGGGGAAGGTTTTGTTGCCGCCGTTGGTAGTGAGGACTTGTCTGATCTTGGGTGGGCCGGGAGAAAAGGCCGATGCCCGGGTGGAGTTGGCGATGCCTGATGGACACGAAGTATTTCGCTTTGTCGTGGAAGCAAAAGCAAGGGCGACACCTCAAGCAATCCAACTGGCAGTAGCACAGGCAAGGGCGGCCAGAGAGGATGGGGAATGGCCTATGATTCAAGTGCCGTATTTGTCTCCTGAGCGAATCTTGGAATTGGAGAAAGAGGCGGTGAGCGGCGTGGATCTCTGCGGCAATGGTGTGGTGGTCGTGCCCGGTCGTCTCTGGGTGGTGCGAGTGGGAGAACCCAATCGGTATCGTGACTCCCGTCCACTCAGTAATCCGTATCGGGGTCGCTCGGCGATGGTGGCTAGGATGTTACTGAAGCGCCCACGCTGGCCGACCTTATCCGAACTGGCGACGGCGATCGCCGCAGCGGGCGGGGAACTCTCACTGCCGCAGGTTTCGAAAGCAGTGCAGGCCTTGGTGGAAGATTTAATGGTCTGCAAAGAGTCGGGATCTATCACGCTCCGTGACCCACTACGCCTGCTCGACAAATTAGGGAGCGAATGGAGGAAGCCGCGACAGGCTTGGAACAGTGGCGACGTGGCCGGACGACTAGTGAAGTCTCAGTTTCCGTCACCGCTGCATTCGAGACGGGGTCTCCGATTGCCTAAGGGAATGGATTGGGCGCGCGCCCTTTCCTCGGTCCCGTCACTTCAATGGGCGGTAACCGGCGCATCTTCCGCCACGCGATACGCGATGTTTTCCCAAGGCGGGCCACGCCAGATTGCCGTTTCAAACCTAGGTTTGGCATTGTCTCAACTCGGAGGCACTCCGGAGCCCGTGCCAAACTTCTCTGACGTGGAGTTGATGGAGACCGAAGATCCAGGATTGTTTTTTGACACTGAGACGGACGAAAATGGAGTTCGCTGGGCGGGTAAGTTGCAGGCCTGGCTTGAACTCCAGGCGGGAGATGCCCGACAGCAAGATGCGGCAAAGGATTTGCGTGACCAGATTCTCAAGGAGGTGAGGGAGTGAGCAGCCTCGATATTCACGATGAAATGCGTCCGATTTTCGGCACGCTTTTGTCCGACCTCAATGCGGGACCTGGAAAGAACATTCTGGTCGCAGGAGGGTATGGGCTCTTCCTCAAGCAAAGCTGGCTGCTGGGAAACCCTGATGTGCCGGTCATCGTGCCGATCAGCCAATGGCGGGACAATACTCCAAGAGTGACGAAAGACCTCGACTTGGTGGTCGGGCTCGACCTGATCTCGAATGCAGAGGCCCAGAAAGAGATCCTGAAGATAATTGAGAATCACGGATTCAAGGTCAGCGAGAAGAATCCGAGATGGCAATTCATCAAAGAGGTGTCCGAGAACCGCAAAGTGATCGTGGAACTGCATGCCCCGCTCCCAGCGGAGAATGAGGGTGTATTACAGGCCGACAGAGTCAGAGTTAAACGTAAACCCTCACTTGGAGAACGAGGCTTTCATGCCCGGACGAATCCAGAAGCGATTGGAAGTGAGCTATGTCCCTTCGTGTTTGAAGTGGAAGGAATGGCTATTCAGGTGCCCAATCCAATAACGGGGGCAATCATGAAGATCACTGCGGCAGAAGACCGATGGAAAAATGCCGCGAAACAGGAAAATTCGGAGGAGTTTCGTGTATTTTCACGCGCTCAGGCAGTCAAGCATGCGCAAGACGTTTGCAGGCTGGTGGCCATGGTGAGTCGTGACGAAAGTGACGCCACACCTGAGGTCATCAACGCACTCAAAACGATGCCAGAGTTCAAGAAAGCAGCTCTGATCGTTGCCGAATCCTTCGCCGATGATGACAAATGGGTTTCACAGGTGTTGTCCGAGAACTGGAGCACCGAGAGTTTCACGCTCATCCGTAACACGCTGGGTGGATGGTTCGGCCAAACTGCCTGAAATTTCAAACCAATGTCAAATCCCAGCGCCCTCGTCCAAAAACTTTGGAACTACTGCAGCATCCTGCGGGATGACGGCTTGTCCTACGGTGATTACGTGGAGCAGTTGACATTTCTGCTGTTCCTGAAAATGGCGGATGAGCAGTCGCGTCCGCCGTTCAACAAGCCGTCGCCCATTCCCAAGGGCAAGGACTGGCGGGCCTTGCTGGCCAAGGAGGGCGACGAGTTGGAGGTTCATTACCGCCACACGCTGGAGGCACTCGGCAAGCGCTCGGGCATGCTCGGCGTCATTTTCCGCAAGGCGCAGAACAAGATCCAGGACCCGGCCAAGCTTCGCCGGCTCATCGTGGACCTGATCGACAAGGAGCAGTGGTCCTCGCTGGGTTCCGACGTGAAGGGAGATGCCTACGAGGGCCTGCTGCAAAAGAACGCCGAGGACGTGAAAGGTGGCGCGGGCCAATACTTCACGCCACGGGCTCTCATCGCTGCGATGGTGGACGTGGTCGCCCCGCAACCGGGGCAGGCGATTTGTGATCCGGCCTGCGGCACGGGTGGTTTCCTGCTCGCGGCGCATGACTATCTGGCGAAGCATCACGCGCTCGACCGGGCGCAAAAGAAGAAACTCAAAAGCGGCACCTTCTTCGGCATCGAGCTGGTGGACAGCGTCACGCGGCTTTGCGCGATGAACCTGCTGCTGCACGGCATCGGCGGGTCCGGGCCGGACGGGCAGGATTCGGAAGAGGATTTGCCGGTCGTGACCAAGGACGCGCTGGCCGGGAAGCACGGCGAATACGAGATCGTCCTGGCCAATCCGCCCTTCGGCAAAAAGAGCAGCGTGACCATCGTCAACGAGGCGGGCGAGTCGTCCAAGGAATCGCTCATCATCAACCGCGACGATTTCTGGGCGAGCACGAGCAACAAGCAGCTCAATTTCCTCCAGCACATCTTCACCATCCTCAAGCAGCACGGCCGTGCGGCGGTGGTCTTGCCGGACAACGTGCTCTTCGAAGGCGGCGCGGGCGAAACCATCCGGCGTGAACTGCTCAAGCAGGCCGACGTTCACACCCTGCTGCGCCTGCCCACCGGCATCTTCTACGCGCAAGGCGTGAAGGCGAACGTCCTGTTCTTCGACCGCAAGCCCGCGCAGGAAAAGCCATGGACGCAGAAGCTCTGGATCTACGACCTGCGCACCAACCTGCATTTCACCCTCAAGGAAAACACGCTGAAACGCAGCGACCTCGACGACTTCGTGAAGTGTTATCACCAGAAGAACCGCCACGCCCGCAAGGAGAGTGAGCGTTTCAAATCCTTCAGCTACGATGAACTGATCAAACGGGACAAGATCAACCTTGATATCTTCTGGCTCAAAGACGATGCGCTGGAAGAAAGCGCGAACCTCCCCGCGCCAGAAGTCATTGCCGCAGACATCACCGCCGATCTCGAAGCCGCGTTGGAGCAATTCGCGACAATCGCGGAGGATCTGAAGTGAACTGAAGCATCGCACGCCGCCGAAGTGGCGGAGCCGATGGAACGGGGTAAGTCGGACGACCGGGCCGGTCGTCCCTACCTTTGTGGGAGAGGCGGAAACGCCGCAGTGAGGAACGGCGTCACTTCAGCGCGGCTTGGATATCGGCGGCGACCTTGGCGGCGAGGCCGTCGTATCCCGCGTCCTTGTAGTGGACGTTGTGCGGAAGCTGCCAGTCGGCGAGTTTCGGCAGGCACAAGGCGTGGAGATCGTCGATCGGGACGCCCGTTTCCTTCATGACGCGGGCGGCCACTTCGTTGTATTTCTCCTCGTCGCGTGCGGCGCGGCCGTCGGAGCCATCGGGGACGGGAGTTGTGGAGGCCCAGATGAGTTTCGCGCCAGTGGCCTTCATGCGCGTGACGAGGGTGCGGAGGTTGGTTTCGTATTCGGCGAGTGTGGTGACCTGGTCTCCGGTGATGTCGAGCTTGTTGCCCTTCATGTGCTTGAGGTCGTGCAGGCCCCAGTTGAAATGGATGACGTCCCACTTGTCCTTGCCGAGCCATGTCTCGATGTTAGAGACACCGTCCTTGGTCGAACCGCCGTTGGTCGGGATGCGGTGAAGGTTCGCCTTGCCTTTGAGCAGCGCGCGCACCGGCAGGGTGTAGCCCATGGAAATGCTGTCGCCGATGAGCAGGACGCGCGGCAATCCGGGCTCATCCTTGACGGGCACGACCGAGGGATCGGGTGGCGGACGGGGTTTATCCACATTGGCGGGGACGAAGTAGTTCGCCTCCTTCTTCCGGGCTTCGAACTCTGCCTCGAGCTTGGCTGTTAGAGCGGAGTTTCCGGCGAGGTTCTTGATCTCGTAGCGGTCCGAGGAAAGATCGTAGATCTCGGTCCATTCCTTGTGGCCGGGGTATTTCACGAGCTTGCCGCTGGTGGTGCGCAAGGCGAGGAGCGTGGGGGTGTTGCCGCCGCCGTCCTCGTAGAAATACTCGGCGAAGAAGGACGTGCGCCAGTTCGCGGGCTTGTGCCCGGCGGCGAGTTCCTTCCAGCTCACGCCCTGCATCGCCTTGGGCACCGACACGCCGGCGAGATCGAGGAAGGTAGGGGCGAGGTCGATGTTGAGCACCATCTCGTCGATGACCTGGCCCTTGCCGAAGAGGCGCGGGTAGCGGGCGAGCATCGGGACGCGCAGGGATTCCTCGTAAACCGAGCGTTTGTCACCGAGGCAGTGTTCGCCGAGGTAGTAGCCGTTGTCGCTGGAATAAACGACGACGGTGTCTTCGGTTAGATTGAGCTCATCGAGTGCATCCAGCAGGCGGCCGAGGTTCTCGTCGGCACCGGAGACGTGGCGGAGGTAGTCGAGGTGGATCGAGTTGTCGGCGAGGCCCTGCGGTGGCTTTTCGCCTTTTTCCGGGGTGTTGAAGATCGCAGGGACGCCCATGTTAGGGACGGTTCGGCTGGTTTCACCGTCATAGAGGTGGCGCAGGCGCTCGGGCAGGTTTTTGCCGCCGCGGGGGCTGTGGGGGCTCTTGAATCCGACAACGATGGAAAAGGGATGATCGCGGTTTTCCTTCATCCACTTGATGGCGAAATCGGTGCTCACGTCATCGACCCAGCCGGTGGTGGGAGTGGAGATGCCGTTGATTTCGTAGGGGCAGTCGTTGTAGCGGCCATGGCCGACGAAGCTGGCGGAGTAGTCGAAGCCGGGGAGCTGGCCTTCCTTCTCGCCCATGTGCCACTTGCCGATATACGCGGTCTTGTAACCGGCGGTGCGGAGCAAGGATGCGTGGGTCACGGAATCCAACGGAAAGGAAGTGTGGTTGTTGGTGATGCCGTTGATGTGGTTGTAACAACCGGTCAGGAAGGCGGCGCGGCTCGGCGAGCACAGAGACATCGTGACGAACGCGTTGCGGAAACGCACGCCGCTGCCGGCAAGGCGATCCATGTTAGGGGACTTGAACCAAGGGAAGCGGGCCTGTTCACCCTGCTCGCGCTGGACCACGCCCATCGCGTCCCAGCGCTGGTCGTCGGTGTAGATGAACAGGAAGTTGGGTTTGCGGTCGGCGGCAGCCAAAGGCGAGGCGCAGGCCAGAGCGGCAGCAAGCCAGACGGACACCCGGCGGCGGAGGATTTGTACACGGTCATTCATATTGTTATCAGGAATTGTGGTTTATATATAAACACGCGGGGCGGGTCAGGGCTTGGTGTTGTCAAGTGTCATCGGCGGGAGTTTCTGTTCCTCCAGCCACACGCTCAAAGGGCCGATCGCGGGGATGAAGTGTTCCGGATCCCAGTTGCTCATCGGGAAATTGGCCACGGCGACGGTCACCTTGCCGCTCTTGAGTTCATCGAGGTTTTCCTGCCAGACATGGCTGCCGCGCAGTCCCTGCCTGCGCCAGCCCGTGACGCCGTTCTTCACTTCGGTGAGCAACTTGCCGTTGACGTAAAGGGCATAGCCCTCACCCGAATTGTCGTGGATGCTGCCATCGACCCGGATCCGGTAGCGCTGGCCCTGCTTGAGCGGCGGGATTTCGAATGTCCCCCGCAGCAGCATCACGTCGTTGCTGACGACGGTTTTCGGCATGGTGCGCTTCGGCGGATAGAGCGGGTATTTGGAGATCCACGCCTGGCTTTCGGGAACCGTTTCCTCCATCTTCATGCCGAAGGGTGGCTGCCCGCTTTTCCAACCGGCCTTCTTCGCATCGAACGCGGGAGCGAACCAGTGCTCCATGCCGGCGGGCAAAGTGATTTCCACGGCAGGCACCACCGGTTTGGCTCCCTTGGCGGGCTTGATCTTGGACGCGGAGGACTCGTCGTTGTCCGGGCTCTCCTCATCGCCGCCTGTCGGAACCGCTGTGGATTTGATCCTGTATGGGCTGTTAGAAAGGTCGAAGCCGTAATACTCCCATGTCGTGTTCTTCATATCCGCAGTGACCGGCTTCCAGTCATAGTCGTGATTTCCGGCCGTCTGCATGTAGGCCACCGCGTCATCGACCGTGTCGTCCACATACTCGGGCGTTTTGGCCGGCTTCGGCTGGGCTTCCTTGAGCAGTCCTTTCAGAAGAGGTTGGTTACGCGGATCGGCCGAGAAACCTGCCAGCAGTCCGTCGAGGATCATTGGCCTGACCGCAGCCAGCGATGCCGCGATTTGCTCTTCGGTCGTTGCGGGTTTAGCCGCTTCAGCGGCGACTTCGGCAGCCGTCCTCGCCTCGCAATCCGACTTGGGGATTTCCTCGGCTTCGCCGCCCAGCATGCGCACCATCGCCCGTCCCATCGCCTCGCCCACCAGCAGGTAGGTTTCCGGGTTCCTGTTGTAGTGGTAGTCCTGGCCGCGTGGCGACTCCTCCACCTCGCGCCAGAAGTCACGCGTGTCGATCGTGGACACGGATCCGGCGAACTCCGAATGCTGATTGGGATCACCGACCGCCATCTGCGCCTCCCACACGCCCTTCCATGGCCCGCTCAACAGGCGATAGCCGTGGAATCCGACCGTGGCCACCACGGCCTTCATCTTCGGTGCCTTGAACTCCTTGCGCAGGTCGGTGATCAGGTTGACCAGGCATTTTTCATAATCCTCCTTGGTGGAACCGCTGTCCTTGTGGCCTTGGAACCAGCCGAAGCCGGCGACCTCGTAGCCCTGTCCCTTGTAGCCGAGCACCACCTTGTCGATGTTGGCAAGGGTTTCATGCACACCTTTTACCATGGCGCGGTATTCGAAGCCCTCGAACTCGCTGTCGGAGGTCTTGCCACTCGACGGCGGGCGGAAATCGTATCTCAGCGAACGGTTGCCTTGCGCCGTCTTGATCAACAGCACCTGCTCGTCATGGAAGGTGCCCATGACATAGCCGAAACCAACTTCCGGTCCGATGGAATTGCACTTCGGCAGGCACTTCTTGTTAGATTCGGCGCTCAGCGGCGCGCCCTTGCCGCCTTCGGTGAGCCGGGCCTCCTGGAAATACACGTCATTGCGGACGGTCCAGTTGCCCTGGTCATCGACAAGGTAGGGAAACTTCTTGTCCTTCTTGGTCAGGGTGACGAGGTCGCCCTTGCCGACCAGATCGACCTGTTCCAGCCAGAGGGCCGCAGAACCACCCTTGAACCAAGTGATTTGCAGCGGATGGCGTTTGCCGGAATCGAGCGTGATTTTGGTGAGCACCGGATTGCCGCCGGGGTCCTTGCGATAGACTTCCTTGCCATCGACGAACGCGAGCGCATGGGTGCTCTCACCATAACCCACGTGCACCAGATAGTTGCCGGTCACCGGAACATCGATGAAGGCGCTGGCCACCGGTGTGCAGGGACCAGCGATCGTGGGAATCTCCGCTGATAGCGTGCCGAGGGGCAGCGTCGATGTCTTGGCAGGAGCCAACTTCGAATAGTCCGCTTTCGGGTCATAAGCGCCCTTGTGAATGGCCACCACTGCACCGGCTTGCGCCGAGGCGTCAGCAGATTGATAGACACCATGGGTCCGCAGGGCGGGAATGCCTCTCCAAACCCACTGGCACGCGGATTTGGTGCGGTTCGTCCCAACCGGCATCTCGCCGGGAATGATGGCTGGATCCGCGGACAGATAAACCGATGGGTATTCCGGTTGAGCCCCTGAAATGTCGCCCATACCGACCATGTTCGACTGGCCGGCCAGGATGTACACCTTGACGGGTTTGGTGGTATCTCCCGGCTTGCCATCCGGCGCGGGCAGCAAGGCCGGAATCCTAGCTGGCGCAGCGGACAACGACATCACCGCCATGGCGGCCGTTGCCAAGCCCAGTTCCAATGCGGTTTTCATGTTAGACTTCATCATGTGGAGTTTTTTCTTCAAACCAACGCCGGTCTATACCGTATGAACGGATAGGGTTTGTCACCCCATTGCGAAAACATCGCGTGCATTTGCGTCAGCAGGGCGGAGTCAAAACGCCGCGCCGCTTCCCGACTGGCGGAACCATCAGAAGCTATTTTGCGGGTTCGACAAACTCACCCTTGGCGTTTCCAACGGAATCGAGCGAAGCGCCATGGTAGGCGCGGGCCAGCGTGGCGATGTTTTGATCGTCACCCTTCAGATCGGCCAGCGGGGTGGTCAGGATCTTGTCCAGTGGAACCAGACCGGAGTTGTTGCGCGGCGCGGTGAAGCCGTAGAGGCCGATTCCCGCATTCAGGGCTTCCGGCACCACCTTGGTTGGGTCTTTGCCGTTCCACTTTGCCAGGCAGGTGATCATGCGTGTCTGCGTGCCGATCATCGCCTTCACGGCATCGATGCTTTTCTTGTCGCCGGCTTCGTTCATGAGCCAGTCCACTTCCTTGTACATGTCTGAGTTCACCACCGTGGGATCGATCGGTTTGTTGCTGGTCAACCAGACGATGCAATCCGGGTTGGCGGCCTTGGCGGCCTTGCGGATCGCCTTCCAGCAGCGATCGAGCGCCTTGCGGCTGTAGGCGAGTTCCTGCTCCTTGGTCAGTTTGTCCTCACCGGGGAACGGCTCGTTCACGAGTTGCTGATAGAGATGCTTCTCGCAATCCAGCCACTTGCCCTCGGTGGACTTGCGGTTGGGCATCCACAGCCAGTCGATCATGAATCCGTCGATGCCGGTCTTGCGCACCGCGTCGCCGATCGACGAGGAAAGATAGGCGAGGTATTCGTCAGTGTAAGGAATATGATAAGTGGTTGGTGTGCCGTAGCTCTGATCGGGATGCTCGGTTCCCCATTTGGGATTGGCGGAGGCGCAGAAGTAACCGAACACCAACATGCCTTCCTCGTGGCCGAGTTTCACCATCTCGGGCAGGAAGTCGTGTTTGAGACCGGGTTGTTCCGGAACAAAGCCGTTCTTGTACCAAGCATAGCCGTTGGTGGAGACGCAGAAGGTCTGGATGACATTGGCACCGACCGCCTTGTGCCACGCGACATGCTGCGCGGGATCAGAGGCGGCCCAGCTTCCGGGTGTGGCGAATGGCTTGCGTTTGCGTCCTGTCGCCGCCCAGTTGAAGTCGATGCAGTAGGACTTGATGTCCTTGATTTCGGAGGCCTTCGGCGGAGCAGAGGCAGCTAACAGATCGGGAGCAGGGGTGATGATACCAAGCAACACGCAGGCAGTGATGTGTAGGGCTTTCATTTTTTAAGGGATCAATATCCGAGCTGCGTTAGGTTATGGATAGACCTTGTTGACGGCCTGATCGATCAGCTTCTGAATTTCCGCAGCGTCCGACCATTTGTTGATCTCGATACCGGTGCTCTTGCCCTTGATGGTGCCGGGCACGGTGATCTTCGTGGCAAGCGTCTTGCTCGGAACGGTGTAGAAGAAGTTCGTGTCTTCACCACCGAACAATTCCTTCCAGCTATTCACCAAAGCGGAGAGTTGCTCACCATAGTTCGCGCCCTGGTCCGCCGCAACCATGTCCTGACCGCAGAGGAAGACGACTCCCTTGAAACTTCCCGGAGTGAAGGAATCCACAAGGACGTTGTAGGTCTGGCTGGCGGTGGTGGTGACATCGCCTCCAAGCGCGGGATATTTCCCCCATGGAGCCGCGTCAGGAACCCGCTTGGTGCTGATCATTTCCGGAACGTATTCACTCCAGTATTTTTTCCATTGTCCGATGTAGTTGCGCACGTTGGCGTCATAGATCGGATTGCCCGGGCGGATTGCCGCCAATTGCCCGTAGTCCTTCATCAGGCTGGGGGCTTGGTTTAGGCACCGGGCGGGGATCCATTCCTTCAGCTCCGCATCCGGAGAGGTTTTCTCCTTGGAGGTCTGCATGAAAACAATCCCGACAGGCTTGCCGGTTTTGCTGGCGATCTTGTTTCCAAGGATGGCGGCCATTCCGTCGGCATCCTCCCAGATGGAGGCGAAACGGTTTTCCTCCGGCGACAAGCTCGAAGTCGAAACACTGAAGCGGCGCGGCTTGGGCGAGGAAGATCCCTTGGCCTTGCGCTTCATCATCCGCACGGGCGCACTGGATTTCTCCGTGGAATCAAGCTTGGGGAGACTGGCGGGAGCCGCGACATACCAGACGTCACCCATGACGATGTTGTTGCAGAGGCGCTGATGTGCGAGTTCCCCGTCGATCTCGAAGGTCACCTTCAGCGTTTTTGGGTCAGCGCTGGCCGGCATGGCGGGCACGATGACCTGCCACTCGCGCATACCGGGTGTGACCGGAATCGTTTTTTCAATGCCGGCGAAGCTGAACTTGATCACCGCCGTGCCCTTGGCCTCATCACCCCAGTCGTTCATGGCGGAGCCCCAGATGGTGAGCGGGACACCGGCCTGGAAGACGGCATTGGAACTGAACTGGGTGCTGAGCAGCGGCATCCGCCGATATTCGTAGAGCTTGCCACCCGCAGACGGATCAGGTTTGACCCCGGCGATCTTGATCGGATCGTCGGGCCATGTTTTGGATGTCACCAGTTTGTTATCAAAATAGATGAACGGAGTCATCGGCAGCAGGGCCTTGTTGTATAGGTTCGGTTTGAATCCGACACCGCCAGTCGCATAGGAAACCCCGTGTGGAGATTTCACGCCGGGCGAGGTGACGATGACCTTCTCACCGTCGATCTTCACACTGGCCGGGTGCCAGACGCGGTCTTCGCCGGCGAGGAAGAAAAATTTCACCTGATCATCACCGTTCGGTATGACTTTGGGATCAGAGAAGCCGGTTGCGCCCTCAGCTTTGCCGAGCGCATTGGTTCCGGTTTCAGCCACCACCAGACCACCGTCGGAGTGGTCAAACTCCACGGTCAGCTTGTCACCGCTGACCGAGTAGGACTTGAACATCGGTCCGTCAGTCACGACGTTTTTGCCATATTGGTTCTTCAGGGCATGGAGGGCCAACCGCTGGCCTGAGACGGCCTTGTTGCGGTAGTGGATCGCGCCTTCCACGTCGATCTGGCTGGCCATGCCGGTGTTGGGGATATCGCGGGCCAGCCAGGTGCCGAGGCGCATCTCGGACATACTGCCGATGTTCGGGTAAGTGTCCGTCACGTCACCCTTGTGGCCAGGCGAGTAGAACTGGTGGAAAATGACCGGCAGCTCGGGCCGGTTCCAGCACTGGCGCCAACCGCGGATCAGGCTGTGGAGGTTGTCGTAATAGGTGATGCCTCCGTTGATGTTGGCGTAACCCTGGTTCCAGATGCAGCCGCGGAGGGCGAAGGGAATCATTGGATTGATCCGGGCGTTGAACAACCAGGAGGCGTCCCGGTTGTCCTGCATGTTGCCCGGCGTCTTGTTGGAAGCCAGTTTGGGGCTGCCGCCATTTTTCACCAAACCGGCGTTCTCCCTGATGTTGTCTTCCAGATCCTGATAGAACTTGTTCCATGCCGCCTTGTGCTCGGGAGTCGTCGGATCGGTTTCGAGAATTTTCTGATAGACGCTGCGGGTGTATTCATCCTTGCCCTCGGCGAAGCCTCCGCGCGGGGTCCAGGCCTCGATACTGGTCTGGCTGAACGAGCAGTTCAGGATGCCGATGGGAACACCCAACTCCTGGTACAATTTGTAAGCGAATGAAAAGGCGATGGCGCTGTAGTCGCCATAGTCGCCATCCTTCCATACGCCGGTGGCGTGTTCGATCGGGTGCTGGCAGGCGAAGAAATCCGTCACTCCGCACTCGCGAATGGGCGGTTTTTCCCCCTTGTCCTCGAGGGCCTTGATGATCAGGGCCGGATCAGCCTTGCTGGCGAGCCACTGCATGTTCGACTGACCGGAAGCCATCCAGATCTCACCGACGAGGACATTCTTCAGCGTGCGCGTCACACCGGAGGCTTCGGTGATGACCATCTCCGCCGGATCGGCACTGGCCTTGAGTGCATCGAGCTGGAGCATCCACTTGCCGTCCTTGCCGGCTTCAGCCGTCTTCTTCTGTCCGGCGAATTCCACCGTGACCTTCTCGCCCGGCTTGCTCCAGCCCCAGACCGGGACAGGCATTTCACGCTGCAGGATCGCGTTGTCGTTGAACGGTGTGCCCAGTTCGATAGCCGGTTTGGATGTTGCGACGGATTCCACCGCCATCGCAAGGTGCGAGGAAAACCCGATCATCGCCATGGCGAGAATCGAGTGAAGGGTGTGTGGGTTCCTGCTCATTCGTGTTGGGTTTCCCATGGTGTCGTGAATGCGGTATCATTGCCGCGCCCCGCTCAATACGTGCATCAAGCGGAAATGTTTCCGCAACACCCGAGGTTTCACCGGATGTCAGGCAGCCCGGTGACTTGCACAGTGTTGTCCGCAGCCAGACTAACAGCTTTCATGACTGCCGCGATTGAGCGCAGCTTGCCACGGCATGCACGGGACACTCAGCGCTTCCCTGCGTTCGGAGCGGGTGCCGCAGGGACATCCTTCGGCTTCGCGGGTTGTGAAGCATTCGCCTTCACCGGCCGCAGACGCAGGATCACCTTGGTTCCCCGCGCCGGAAGATTGTCCGAGTTGATTTTCCAGCTCAACGCGTCGTTGTCCTGTTCATGCACACCGGAGAGGCAGAGCAGTTCGTCGCCGAAGGTGGCGATGGAGATCACGCTTCCGGTCTGATCGGCCACATACTGTCGCTCGCCCTTCCCTTCGGCCTGAAGAATCGATCCGGCGAAAACAAAGATGTCCGGAAACTTGGCGGCCGCCTCGGTTTCGCTCTTGTTGCCGCTCGGCAGCTGCCCGGAGTCATCCGCCAGCGAGCTGACGAACTCACTGATGGGGTGTTCGACCATCTCGCCGTCCTTGTTGGCAAAAACCAGTGACACCGCGATCGGATCGCCTTTCGGCGGCAGGTCGATCCAGCGCATTGCATCATCATCGACCGCCTTCCTCATCGCCGGATTGCCCGGACGGGCACCCAGCAGCAACAGCCCGGCATGAATGTGCTTGGGCTTGGCCTCGATCACGACGATGGATTCGTGCTCCTTGCTGTCCTTGGTGCATGCGATCAATTCGAGGGTCCCCTCATGCAGGCAGATGCTGGCGTTCACATCCACGCAGGATTTCTCCAGGTTGATCACCATGCCCGGGAGCGCCACCTGTTTGCCTTTGAGGGTGACTGCCGGCGGCGCGCTCTTTTCCGCAGCGGGCGCTTCGCCGGCCGGTGCGACCTTGGGTTCTTCCGCGGACAACAGCGGGCAGCACATAGCAAGCAGCGCGGCGAGCAGCGAATGCGTATGGAACCCGCGCCACATTCCA
>CANBTO010000038.1 GCA_947372405.1 Verrucomicrobiaceae bacterium | reverse complement strand
GGCGAACTGGCCGACATCTATGACGCCGAGCACCAGCTTGTCAAAGCGTTGCCAAAGATGGCCAAGGCCGCTACCTGCACTCATTTGCAGAAAGCGATCCTGTCACATCTCGAAGAAACCAAAGGTCATGTGAAGAAGATCGAGCAGGTGTTCGAATGCTTCGGCAAAAAGGCCCACGGCCAGACCTGCGAAGCCACCAAGGGGCTCTTGAAAGAAGGCGACGAAATCGCCGCCGAATACAAAGGCTCCCCCGCCATCAACGCAGCGCTAATCTCGGCCGCGCAGAAGGTCGAACATTACGAAATGGCGACTTATGGCTGCCTTCACGAGTGGGCTGGAGATCTGGGCAACCAGGAAGCTGCGGATCTTCTGGAGACGATCCTCAACGAAGAAAAGGCTGCCAACGAATCCCTCACGGAGCTGGCACGTGCACGCAGCAACGAGGAAGCGCTGGCGTGATCCGACGTTCGTCCACCAGACTACGAACGCATCATTATGCTGAAGCATCCGTTTTCCATGTCATGAACCACTCACAGAACTCAAACAGATGATCGCGATTGCAATTCCGTTATTTATGGCAGCCGCAGGCTACTCACTCGTTTACATGCTGGCTGGTGGAGGACTTGGCGGTGCCATCCTCATCTTCATCGTCGCCAAAATGTTCGGCAAATGAGAGGCCTGTGGATGGATGACATGCTGACGCAGAAAGTCGGCGCGCCCGAATCCATCGCAAATTCGGCGACCTGATGACCAGCCGTTTGCGAGCGGGCGTTGATTGCCCGCTCGCAGCGGAAACCCGCATGATCGGAGCCGATGGCGAAGCACCCGGAAGATGGTGGCTTCAAACTTCCTTTCTGCAGGGAGCATCGGAAGCATGCGTTGACCGCAATCGTTGGTTCATGGACGGCTCGCCTCCCTATTACGGATTTCAGCCAACCTGGTCTCCATCGATTTGACGATGTCAGGATGCTGGGCGGCGATGTCATGGGTCTCCCCCAGATCATCGGCTAGATTGTAGAGCTCTCCAGCGGCAGGAGGGAGATCGCGCCCGGTCACGGCTTCGGAGGGTCTTTCCGGCTTGGCCTTCTTGCGCTGGGCTGCTTTGCCGCCACCGTGACCCGGGATGTATTTCCACTGGTTATGGCGCAGGGCGAGCGAGGAGCCAATGTTGTCTTGTTCGACGAGATCATCACGGCAGGGCGTGACGGTCTTCTGGCCTAACAAAGCCGGGAGGACGTTGTAGCTGTCCGGGCCGTCGGCTGGGGCGAGCTTCTGACCGGTGAGCGAGGCGAAGCTTGCCAGCATGTCCACCTGGCAGACCAAGGCGTCGGAAACGCCGGGTTGGATGTGGCCCGGCCAGCGGGCGATCATCGGCAGGCGCGTGCCGCCTTCCCAGATGGTGCCCTTGGTGCCGCGCAGAACCCCGTTGCACCTGTGGCCGTTGACGGCTTCGAGGGAGCCGATGCCGTGCACCGCGTCGGGGCCGTTGTTGTCGAGGATGCCGCCGTTGTCGCTGGAGAGAATGACGAGCGTGTTGTCGGCGATTTTCAACTCGTCGAGTTTTGCAAGCACCTGGCCGACGGTCCAATCGAACTCAACGATCGTGTCGCCGCGGACACCACACTGGCTCTTGTCGCGGAACTTCGGGTTCGGCACTCGCGGGACGTGGATGTTGTGGGTGGCGACTTCGAGGAAGAACGGCCCGCCTTTGTGTTGTTCGATGAACGCGCAGCTTTTCGCGGCGATGACAGTGGAGATGTTCTCGTCGTCCCAGAGCGCGGTCTTGCCACCGGTTTGTTGGCCGATGCGCGGGATGTCCTTGACGAAGGACCGCGGTTCTCCCCGTTTGACGCTGTAATCGAGTTGGATCGGATCGGCGGGGTCGAGGTTGACGACCTTGTGGTTCTCGACCCAGACGCAGGGCACGCGGTCGCCGGTGGCGGGCATGATCCACGCGTAGTCGAAGCCGATCTCAAGCGGGCCGGGTTTGATTTCGTGGTTGTAATCGGTGGGCGTGGTTCCGAGGCCGAGGTGCCATTTGCCGACAACGCCGGTGGTGTAGCCTGCGCGTTTCAACAGCGAGGGCACGGTCGTGCGGTTGGTGTCGATGAGCAGGCCCTCGACACCGCTTGCAATGCCGGTGCCTTTTTTACGAAAGGCGTATTCGCCGGTGAGGAAGGAATATCGGGACGGAGTGCAGACCGACGCCATCGAATGCGCATCGGTCATGCGCAGGCCCTGCGAAGCGAGTCGGTCCACGTTGGGCGTCTGGACTTTCGTAGCACCATAGCAACCAAAGTCGCCGTATCCGATGTCGTCGGCGAGGATGAAAACAATGTTGGGGAGGTCCGCGGCGGTGGCGGCGCTTGACCAACCGGCCCAGGCGAGGGCGATGCTGGCGAATAAACGAATGGGTTTCTGGATCATGGTTTCCTTGATGGATTGGCAGGGGCTTACGACACGAGTTAGGGCCTTTTGTCATTGGCGCGGTCGAAGCCACATGGTGCCTCCATTCGCGACGGGCCGCCACGTCGGGTATTTTAGGTTGGTGCGGAGGTGGTCTTGAAGTATGGTGCCGCCCCCCGAGGGGGTATTATGGCGATCAAAGGAATGGAACTGGCACAGGCATGCGCGAAAGCGGCGGACGGCACGAAGGCGGAGAACATCCGCATTCTGGACATGCGCGGGCTTTCGAATCTCACGGATTTCATGGTGGTATGCACGGGCAGCTCGATGCCGCAGCTGCGTGCCATCCTGCGTGACGTGGCCGGGAAGGTGGAGGAGGCGCACGGAGTGAAACCCGTCCATACCGAGGGCAAGGCGGACACCCGCTGGGTGGTGCTGGATTTCATCGACGTGATGGTCCATGTGATGGACACGGAACTGCGCGGTTACTACGGCCTGGAGGATCTGTGGAAAGACGCGAAGGAAGTGGACTGGCACGCCGCCGCCTGATTTTCCGGGGAATAAACGGGCCGCCGCGCCCTCCCATCCGCATCCATGAGCGAATTCGAAGAATTGGTGGATGCCCATTACCAAGCGTTGTATCGCTTCGGGATCTCCCTGACGCGGGATAGCAACAAGGCGTCCGATCTGGTCCAGGAAACCTTCTGCATCTGGGCGGCCAAGGGCGGCCAACTCAAGGACCGGAGCAAGGCGAAAACCTGGCTTTTCACCACCCTGCACCGCGAGTTTCTCAGCCAGCGGCGGCGGGCCTCGAAATTCTCGGACGAGCCGCTGGACGAAGCGGCGGTGGGTGCGGCGGAAAGCCCGCTGGACGACGCCGAACGGCAGATGGACGGCCAGCGTGCGATGGAATTGCTGGGCGCGCTCGATGAGACCTACCGCGTGCCGCTGGCGCTTTTCTACCTGCAGCAGCACAGCTACAAGGAAATCGCGGAGATTCTCGAAGTGCCGATCGGCACGGTGATGTCCCGGTTATCCCGCGGGAAGGAAATGCTGCGCAAGCGCATGAACCAGGAGCCATCGAGCGCTCCGAAGAACATCCTGCAAATCCAAAATGGAGGGCTGCACCACCATGGATAAGGAGCAGGCGCGTTTCATTCTCCGCAGTTTCCGGCCGGATGGCTCGGACGTGCACGACGACGATTTCGCCGATGCGCTCGCCATGGCCATGGAGCACCGCGAACTCGGCGAGTGGCTGGCGGAAGAACGAGCCTTCGACGCGGAGTTCGCCAAGGCGCTGGCCTCGGTGGAACTTCCCGAAAACCTGCGCCAGTCCGTTCTGGCCAGCCTTGCCGGCGAGCGCGGGGATTTCCCACAGGCAGAGGACAGCCACGATGCGGCGCTAATCGGCGCACTCGCCACCATCCAACCGCCCTCCGCTCTGCGCGAGGAGATCCTCGCAGCGATGGACCGCACCGCGGTTTCCTCACGATTGAAGAATCCTTTCTGGCAGCGCCTATCCATGCCTCTGGCCGCTGCCGCGGGTATCGCGCTCGCGATTTTCCTGACCCGCAGGAACGACACGCCACCGTTGGCACTCTCGGGCCCTCTGCCCGTGGACGTGGTGCAGGCGGGATTCATCCGCACCTTCGAGTCCCCGCTCTTCAGCCTCGATGTCAAGCGCTCCGACCATCAGGCGCTGATCAAGAATCTGGAATCCCGCAAGCTCCCTTGCCCGGGCTGCCTGCCTCCCGGTTTGGTCAACGTCAAGTCAATCGGCTGCCGCCAATTGGTCATCGATGGCAAATCCGGTTCGCTCATCTGTTTCGACGTCAGCGACAGCGGCGTCGTCCACCTGGTGATTTTCCGCCGAGAGGACGTGAGCGGCGAGCTGCCCTGCCGCCAGCACCCGTCGTTCTCACAAAACGGTCCCTGGGCCGCCGCACGCTGGGAAGACGAAGAGAACGTCTTCATCCTCATCGGTGACACCGATGTTGAAAAACTTGCGGCATTGTTCTAATGACCGCGCGGGTGGCGGGTGGCGGTCCCGTTGTCATGACTCTGTTAGCGGAAAAGACCGCTGGGAATTTTTCCTTTTCCATATCTGTCTTCCATCATAGGAACGATGGAAATGATCATTTTCGGCACCAAAGGCATCACCTCCGTTCAAAGCAAGGGAACTTATCATTGTCCGGCCTGCGGCACTGGCGCCGGGTATCAGTACAAGACCGTCACGCGTTTCTTCACGCTGTTCTTCGTGCCCGTCATTCCGATGGGCAAGGTGGCGGACTTCATTCTCTGCGAACGATGCGGCGGGACCTTCAAACCCGAGGTTCTCACCTGGGGAGGAATGGTTCCTTCATCACCCGTTGGCGCGCCACCTCCGCTTCCCGGATCAGCACCGCCCGTTCTTCCCCAACCCGTTCAGGGAGGTTCGACGACCACGGTCTCCTATCGGGCCAACGGGCTGGCAAAGGCGTCGATGATCCTTGGGATCGACGGCTTCCTCAGCAGCTTCCTGTTATGTCCATCCATCCTCCTCTGCATCACGGGGCTCGTCCTTGGCATCGTGGGTCTGAGCCAATGGAAGAAGGGCCTTGGGCTGGTAGGCGGAAAAAACCAGGCGATTGCAGGCGTCGCCTGTTCCTTGCTTGGGCTGGTCGCCATCGTGGTCATTGGCGTTACGGCCGCCAAAGACGGCAAGTCCCATTCCAAATCCAGATCCCCGCGGCAGGTTGCGACCCTTTCGATTACCCGGTCATCCGGCCAGACCGCCTATGGTAACACCCCGAAAGCCGTAAAACTCGCCCAAAAGTATGCCTCCTTGATGAGCGAGAGGCACCTGACAGTCTTCGAGCCCAGCAAGGGCAGGACTCCCCAGAGCGCGAAATATGTGGTGCATTGCGAACTCCGGAGCGGCTCCTGCGCCTTCCTAGCCAGCGTCCCCGAATACCGCAAGTTCGACGACGCGGCGAAGACCTCTCTGGAGAACCTCGCCTGGGCCACCGCGCGCACCGTCGTCAAGGACGAACCCTCACTCAAACCCAATGCCTAACTCTGTGTGGCCCTCAAGGGTCTGGTCATGTTCGGTGCCGTCATGACCGGTCCGCTCAAAGGCGGATTGCCAGCCACCACCACGAAGGACGAGACGGACATGGACCGGTTCTTCCGGGTAGTCGCGGAGAAAGAACCTCAGATGGAGGACGTGGATTGAAGTGTTTCTCTTGGGTTCGATCTTGGAATGGCCGGTGGCCGGGCCGGAGAGCGGGGAGAAGAAGTTGTGTGGGGGGATGCCGGAGAGCTGCGCCATCATGCTCCCGCTGGAATGCGAGAAAGTTGAATTTGCTTTCTCTCGTGGGCAAAAACCAAAATTTTTGCTCGCCTAGCTGAAACCTTGCTGTGATATTCGCAAATGTACGTGGAGCAATGAAACAATTCCTCCTATGCTGGCGATGTCCGCCTAGTCGCGCCTTTGAAAACCTGACGCCACCACGAGTTGTGGGGCGCGTTTTGAAGACGATGGGGAAGTTCATGCCACGGAGGAAGCGTGACGCCGTAAGCATGCGGGAGATGGACGCGCTCCAAAAAATCTTTGAGACCATCACTCATCGATATTTCAAAGAGATGACTGGCTCGCCTGGATGCCAGCGGGACCTTTTTTGATTCCATCCCCAACCGCCTAGGAGGTACTGACATGAACACATCATCACCATCGGGCCATCGTCGCATGATCGCGGCGTGCCTGCTTTCACTTCTGTTGCCGCTGGCCGTGCCTTTGCAGGCGCAGACGATTACTACCACCACGCTGGATGCAGGTAGCGGCGGCGGGAATGCCGGGCAGTATACATCGATGCTCGTCGTCAATGGTAATCCGGCCATCGCATACTACAACGTGACGGAGCGGAACCTGATGTTCGCCAGGAACAGCGCGGTCGATGGCACCGGCTCGTGGCTGGTGACTGTGGTGGACACGCGCGGCGATGTGGGCATCAAAGTTTCGCTCGCCATCATCAATGGCAATCCGGCCATCAGCTACCACGACTCGACCAATCAGGATCTCAAATATGTGCGCGCCACCGATGTGAACGGCACGGCCTGGGGCGCGCCCGTGGCGCTGGATACCGCGATCAACTCGGGGTATTACAATTCACTCGCTGAGATCAACGGCAGGCCGGCCATCGCTTACTTTGCTTTTAATGGCGGCGAGCTGAGATACATCCGCGCGAATGACTCGAACGGAACGATCTGGGGCGCGCCGGTGATCGTGGATGACGATGGCAGCAACCAGACCGGCGGCACACCATCGCTCCTCGTCGTGAATGGCAGGCCTGCCATCTCCTATCAATACATCACTTTCGGCGACCTTCGATATGTGCGGGCCAACAACGCGGACGGCACGAGCTGGGGCGCGCCTGTGGCACTGGATGCAGCGGGACCAACGACCGTTGGTGAGTTTTCTTCGCTGGCCATCGTCAACGGCAACCCTGCGGTCAGCTATTACGATTCCACCAACAGTGATCTCAAGTATGTGCGCGCGAACGATGTGAACGGCGCGACATGGGCCGCGCCAGTGATCGCGGACTCGGCGGGAGCGGTGGGTTTCTACACTTCGCTGAAAGTCGTCAACGGCAATCCGGCGATCAGCTATTACGACAATACCAATCTCGATCTTAAATTTGTGCGCGCCACTGATGCGAACGGATCGGGCTGGAGCGCGCCGCAGACCGTCGCCAGCACTGGCAGCGTGGGTGCGTACACTTCGCTGGTGATCGTCAATGGCGTGCCAGCCATCAGCTACTATGATGCCACGAATGGCGATCTGAAATATGTGCGCTCGGGTGATGCAAACGGCACCGGCTGGCACCTGCCTGGCACAGCCGACGCCGGTGCGCAAAGCGGCAACACAGGCCAGTTTACCTCGCAGTCCATCATCAATGGAAATCCGGCCATCAGTTATTATGACGTGAACACCGGCAATCTGCGCTACATGCGCGCGAACGACGCGGCGGGCACGAGCTGGTCAGCACCCATCACCGTGGTCAGCACGGGAGACGTGGGTTTGTACACGTCACTCACGACGGTCACCGGCAGGCCCGCCATTGCATACTACGACGCGACGAACAGCGTGATCAAATACATCCGCTCCAACGACATCAACGGCGCAGGCTGGGGCACGCCGGTTTCAGTGGCTGTTCAATTTGGCGCGACGCACATGACATTGCTCGTCGTGAATGGCAATCCGGCGTTCTGTTACTTCGGCCCCAATGATGATCTCGACTACATCCGCGCGAATGATGTGGACGGCACATCGTGGCCCGGCGTCGCAGTGACGCTGGACAGCCTTGGACGAGTTGGCGAACACAATTCGATGGCGATCGTGAACGGCAATCCAGCGATCAGCTACCACGGCGGGAGCTTGAAGTATGTGCGCGCGACCAATGCAAGCGGCACGGCATGGAGCGCGCCGGTCACCGTGGACAGCGGGAGCTCGGGGCTGTTCTCCTCGCTTGTCGTTGTGAATGGCAATCCGGCCATCAGCTACTTCAATGACAGCAATCTCAACATCAAATACGTCCGCGCCACGGACACGAGCGGCACGGCGTGGGGCACGCCGTTGAATCTCGATGGCGGCGCCGGCGGCCACAACTCGCTGGCCATCATCAATGGAAAACCGGCGGTCAGCTATTGGGACGAGGGCAACCATGGACTGCAATTCGTCGGCGCGAACGACGCGAGCGGCACGACGTGGAGCGCGCCGGTGATCGTGGACAACGTGCCTTTGAGTTCGGAAAACCTGGGTCAGTACACTTCGATGGTCGCCATCGGCTCGAAGGCGGCGATCGGCTACTACGATGTGCTCAATGGCGACTTGAAATGGGCCACGCTTTCGTTTGCCGCGCCGGACATCACTTTGTCGCAAGCCAGCGCGCTGACCGATGGCGTGAGCGCTGTGTCCTTCGGCGCGGTGAGCGTGGGCAACAGCAGTGCGCCGCTCACTTTCACCATCACCAACTCCGGCAATGCCAGCATGACCAGCCTCGCGGTGGGCACGGACGGCACGAACGCATCTGACTTTAGTGTGGACACGTCTGGAATGCTCACGACTCTCGCGGCAGGAAACAGCACCACGTTCAACGTCACGTTTTCTCCTTCAGCCACTGGCGCGCGCATTGCGGCGCTGCACATCGCCAGCAATGTGAGCGGCGCTAAAAATCCTTTCGACATCATCCTCACCGGCGCTGACGCGCCCGCGCCGGAGATCGCCGTCGAGCAGCCTGCTGGCACGGAGCTGGCTGATAACGTGAGCACGGTGAGCTATGGCGATGTGCTAACGGGTGTGCCGGTGGTGAAAACCTTCACCGTCAAAAACATCGGCGATGCGACTTTGAATCTCACGACAGTGACGAAGGACGGCACGGACGCTGCTGAGTTCACCGTCAGCTCATTGAGCAGCGGCACCGTCGCGCCGGGAGCGAGCGCGACGTTCAGCGTGACATTCACTCCATCAACGCTCGGCGCGAAGACCGCCGCGATTCACATCGGCAGCGATGACGCGGATGAGAGCGCATTCGACATCAGCCTCACTGGCAACGGTGTCACCGTCGATATCGCGGTGGAGCAGCCCGAGGGCACGAACCTGACAGACGGCGTGAGCAGCATCGACTACGGCAGCACGGTGCCAGGCACGACGGTGACGCGGACGTTCACGATCAAGAATACCGGCACCGCCACGCTGTCGCTCAGTGGTGTTTTGATCGACGGCACGAACGCCGATGAATTCTCCATCGGCTCGTTGAGCGGCAGCGGCGTGCTACCCGGCGGCGCCGCGACGTTTGACGTGACCTTCACGCCTTCGTCAGTCGGCCCGCGAACGGCGACGATTCATGTCATCAGCGATGATGCGGATGAAAATCCATTCGACATCGCGCTGACCGGCGCCGGACTGCTGCAGGAGATCGCGGTGGAGCAGCCCGCTGGCACGGACCTCGCCGATGGTGTGAGCAGCATCGCGTTTGGCACGACAACGATGGGCACGCCGGTGGTGAAGACGTTCACCGTGCGCAACGCGGGCCTCGCCACGCTCACGCTTTCTCCGGTCACAAAGGACGGTGCGGATGCCGCGCTCTTCGCCGTCGGCTCTCTCAGCTCGACGAGTCTCGCACCTGCGGCGACGGCGACGTTCACCGTCACTTTCAATCCCACGACCATCGGCGCGAAGAACGCGGCCATTCACATCCCGAGCAATGACGTCGATGAAAATCCCTTCGACATCGCGCTCACTGGCACGGGCACCGGACCGGAGATCGCGGTTGAGCAGCCTGCTGGCACGGATCTCACCGATGGCACGAGTACTGTGTCCTACGGCAGCGTGGTGACGGGCACGCCGGTGGTGAAGACCTTCGCCGTGCGCAATTTCGGCGATCAAAATCTCACCGGCCTCGTCGTCACCAAAGACGGCACGAACGCGACTGAGTTCATCGTCAGCGCCCTGAGCAGCTCCACCGTCACGCCGGGTGGCAGCGCGACTTTTGACGTGACCTTCACCACCTTCGCCGTCGGCACACGCACGGCGGCGATCCACATCGCAAGCAATGACTTCGACGAAAACCCCTTCGATATCAACTTGAGTGCGAGCGGCATCGGGCCGGAGATTGTTGTCGAACAGCCATCCGGCACCGGCCTCACTGACAACTCGAGCACCGTGGTGTATGGTTCGGTGCTGATCGGCGCACCGGTCGTGAAGACATTCACCATCCGCAACATCGGCACTGACGACCTGACCGGATTGGTGGTGACCAAGGACGGCACAAACGCCGCCTCATTCACTGTCAGTGTGCTCGGAGCGACCACTCTTACTACAGGAACAAGTGCGACGTTTGATGTGACATTTAATCCCGCCGCGACCGGCGCGATGACTGCGGCAATCCACATCGCCAGCAACGACGCGGACGAGAATCCCTTCGATATCGCGCTCACCGGCACCGCGGTTTCTCCCGAGATCGCGGTGGAGCAACCATCGGGCACGGGCCTAACCGATGGCGTGAGCACCGTCGCCTGCGGCAGCACCGCGGTCGGCACGCCGGTGGTGAAAACGTTCACCGTGCGCAACAGTGGCAGCTCGACCCTCAACCTCACCGGCGTCACCAAAGACGGCGCGGATGCTGCCGACTTCACCGTTGGCTCTCTCAGTTCCACGGCTCTCGCGCCTCTGGCGACGGCGACATTCAACGTGACGTTCAATCCGGCGGTGTTCGGAGCAAAGAACGCAGCGATTCACATCGGCAGTGACGATCTCGATGAGAACCCGTTCGACATTTCACTCACCGGCACGGGCACCGCGCCGGAAATCGGCGTGGAGCAGCCAGCAGGCACCGATCTCACTGACAATGTGAGCAGCATCGCGTTTGGCACCACGCTGATGGGCACGCCAGTAGTGAAGACCCTCACCGTGCGCAACAACGGCAACGCCACGCTCACACTCTCGACCATCACCAAGGACGGAACCAACTCGGCGGACTTCACCGTGGGCACGCCCGGCTCATCCTCGCTTGCGCCCGCAGCGACGACGACATTCACTGTGACATTCAATCCGTCGGTCATCGGCGCGAAGACGGCGGCGATTCATCTGCCGAGCAATGACGCGGATGAAAATCCCTTCGACATAGTGCTCAACGGCACCGGCACTGGACCGGAGATCGCGGTCGAGCAGCCAGCGGGAACGGGCCTCACCGATGGCTCCAGCACGGTGGCTTATGGCAATGTCCTTGTCGGCACAGCGTCGGTAAAAACCTTCACCATTCTCAATCTCGGCGATCAGAATCTCACCGGACTCGCGGTGACCAAGGACGGCACCAATCCCGGCGATTTCACCGTCGGCTCGCTCAGTTCCACAACCGTCACACCCGGCGGCAGCGCGACATTTGACGTCACCTTCAACACCGCCGTCGCCGCTGCGCGCAGCGCGGCGATTCATATCGCGAACAACGACTTCAACGAGAATCCATTCGATATCACCGTCAGCGGCACGGGAGTCGCGCCCGAGATCGCCGTCGAGCAGCCGCTGGCCACCAATCTCACTGACAATGTCTCCGTCATCTCATTTGGCAGCGGTCTGATGGGCAGTACTAGCACGGCGAAAGTCTTCACCATCAAGAACATTGGAACCGGAAATCTGATCAATCTCGCCATCACCAAAGACGGCGCGGCGAGCGCGGAATACAGCGTCGACACCACAGGCATGACAACCACCGTCGCGCCCGGCGGCAGTACGACCTTCAGCGTGACCTTTTCACCCACCACCCCCGGCGCGCGCACCGCAGCGCTCCACATCGCGAACAACGACAGCGATGAAAATCCATTCGACATCGCGCTCACCGGCGACGGTGTGATGCCCTCGCAGGTCGCTCAGCAGGCATATGTAAAAGCGTCCAACACTGGTTCCCTCGACGTCTTCGGCGCGGCGGCGGCGATCTCGGGCGACACCGTGGTGGTCAGCTCCTTCAGGGAAGACAGCGTCGCGACTGGCATCGGCGGCAATCAGACGGACAATACCGCCACCGACGCGGGTGCGGTTTATGTTTTTGTGCGCAGCGGCACGACGTGGACACAGCAGGCATACCTAAAGGCGTCTAACACCGGCGCAGGCGACCAGTTCGGAAACGCGGTGGCAATCTCCGGCGACACGATCGTGGTCGGTGCGAACGGGGAGGACAGCATTGCCACGGGAATCAACGGCAACCAGACCGACAACTCCGCGCTTAGCGCCGGCGCGGCGTATGTCTTCACGCGCAGCGGCACGACGTGGACGCAGCAGGCTTATTTGAAAGCGTCGAACACCGGCGCGGGCGACCAGTTCGGAAACGCGGTGGCCATCTCCGGCGACACCATCATCGTCGGCGCGTATTTCGAAGACAGCGCCGCCACCGGCGTCAATGGCAACCAGGCCGACAACAGCGTGACCGATTGTGGCGCGGCCTACGTCTTCACCCGCAGCGGCACGACATGGACGCAGCAAGCGTATCTCAAAGGCTCCAGCGCCAGTTTGAGCGATCAGTTTGGCATTTCTGTGGGCATCTCCGGCGACACCGTCGTCGTGGGTGATTACGGAGACGACAGCAACGCCACTGGCATCAATGGCAACTCCGCCGACAACAGTTCGGCCGATTCCGGCGCGGCATTTGTTTTTGTGCGCAGCGGCACGACGTGGACGCAGCAGGCGTATTTAAAACCGAGCAACACTGGCGCGGGCGATTTGTTCGGGATCTCCAGTGCCATCGACGGCAACACGATTGTGATCGGCTCCATCCGTGAGGACAGCAACGCAACCGGCATCAACGGCACCCAGACCGACAACTCCGCGACCGACGCGGGCGCGGCTTACGTTTACACGCGCAGCGGCGCGGTGTGGAGCCAGCAAGCGTATCTCAAACCCACGAACACGGGCGCGAATGATAATTTTGGCTACGCGGTTGCGGTTTCTGGCGACACGATTGTGGTGGGGGCAAAGCTCGAGGACAGCGCCTCCACCGGCGTCAATGGTGACCAGACAAGCAACGCGGCCTCAGACTCTGGCGCGGCCTACGTCTTCGTGCGCGGCGGTGGCACATGGTTGCAGCAGGCGTATCTCAAAGCCAGCAACACAGGCGCAACGGATGGCTTCGGTTATGCTGTGGGACTGGCTGGCGGCACTGTGGTGGTGGGCGCTCCAACCGAAGACAGTGTGGCCACCGGCATTGGCGGCAATCAGGCGGACAACACCTCCACTGATTCCGGCGCGGCGTACATTTTCAACGGACTCGGTCCCGGTGACATCGCTGTGGAGCAGCCAGTGGGCACCGCGCTTGTTGATGGCAGCGGCAGCTCGAGTGTGGGTGGGGCGCCCGTCGGCGGCAGCGGCACACCAGTGACCTTCACCATCTCAAACACAGGCGTCGGCACGCTGATGAACCTCGTAGTGTCAAAGGACGGCGCAAATGCTTCTGAGTTCAACGTCAACACCACGGGCATGAGCACCACGCTCGTCGCGGGCGCGACGACGACTTTCACCGTGACCTTTTCTCCCACTGCCGCTGGCGCACGCACGGCGTCTCTGCACATCGCCAGCAATGATGTGGATGAAAACCCGTTCGACATCTTGATCAACGGTACGGGCAACGTGCCGGAGATCACCGTCGAGCAACCGGTGGGCACGGGACTCACTGACAATGTGTCGTCGATTGGATTCGGCTCGGTCAATGCCGGGTCGCCGGGCACGCCGGTCGTCTTCACCGTGAGCAACATCGGCCTCGCAAATCTCACCGGCCTTGCAGTCACCAAGGATGGCGCAAATGCCGCTGACTTCACCGTGAACACCACCAACCTCACAAGCACGATCGCGCCTGCGGCTAGCGCGACGTTTTCCGTCACCTTCACCCCCGGCGCGCTCGGCGCGCGTGTGGCGGCAATCCACATCGCGAGCAATGACACCGATGAAAATCCATTCGACATCGCGCTCACCGGCACCGGCGCCGATCTCGTGACGCAACCGCCCGTGCTCAATGCTCCCGTCAGCAACGCCACGACGAGCAATCCGGTCAGCATTGACTTCACGCTGCCCGAGGCCGCATCGGCGGGAACGGTGAAGCTCACTTTCGATGATGGCGTCACGCCGCGCGTGCTCACACTCGCGTCCTCACAAGAAACAGCTGGCAATCACACCTTCACCTTTGTGTCGTCCAATCCATCCGGCAGCGCCGCCATCGCGAGCGGCCCGGCGTTGCCTGACCGCAGCACTTACAGCGTGAAGCTCCAGTATCAGGATGTGCCCGGAAATCCCGCCGCCTCATCGTCGGCGGCAACGGGCGTGATCATCGACACTGCGGGGCCGACCGGCGGCACCATGACCTTGAACCCCACATCACCCGTGGATGGAGGCGCCGCATTGAGCGTTCTATTCGCGGGCTGGACTGACCCGCGCACGCCGCTGACTTATCAGGTGTTCGTTGATAACGTGTCGATGAACACTCCGGGCACATCAGCGACCGTGAATTTCACCGGCCCCGCACTGGCAGGATCACACAGCCTAAAGGGCAGCATCACCGATTCGCTCGGCAATTTAACCGAGGTCACGCAAAGCTTCACAGTGAAGTCGGCTACGCAAAGTTGGACCGAGTTGTATTTCGGCACGAGCGGCAACACCGGCAACGCCGCGGACAACTTTGATTTCGACGGCGACGGCATCCCAAACCTGCTGGAGTTTGCCATGCATTTGAATCCCACGACCGCGAGCGTGGTGCCGACGACAACAACGATCAATGGAGCTACCATCGAGTTTGTGTACAGCCGCAGCAAGGCGGCCATGTCAGATGGAATCCTCTTCGCGGTGGAGTGGAGCGACACGCTCTCCGCCGCAAACTGGAGCAATGCGGCAGTCACCGAGACCGTCCTCTCCGACGATGGCACGGTACAGCAGGTCAAAGCCCTCGTGCCCGCCGGTAGCGGCGGCGGGCGTTTCGTGCACCTCCGCGTGACTCGCTTGTAATGCGCACAGCGCAAGCCACCGGACTCCGCAACGAACGACCTGCCATTCAAAGTGACATACAAATAGAAGAGAACCCGCTTGCTGTTCATGCCTCCCGCCACCTCCACCAAGCCGCTTGGTGGCAAGGGGTGATTCCACTTTTGTCCGGGGTCTTGAATTAATATCCAGGATCGCTCACTGGTGCGCGTTTTGTTCCTCCCACTTCATCTCCTCGTCGGTGAAATACCGCACGCGCACCTTCTTGAACTCCTTGGTCGAGTATAGAGCGTGTCGATCGGAAATGCCGGTGGCCTCGGCGATGGCGGTTAGAGTCTGCTCGCATTCCTCTTCGGACTTGCCGTGGACCATGGTGAAAAGGTTATAGGGCCACTCCGGATAACTCGGGCGCTGGTAGCAGTGGCTCACGGCGCGGAAGCCGGCCATGGTTTCACCGAGTTTTCGCAGCGCTTCCGGGTCGTCCTGCGGTCCGGCCCAGACGCCCATGGCGTTGGCGCCGAAACCCGCCTTGCGGTGGTGGAGCACGGCGGCGAAGCGCCGCATGCGGCCGTTTGTTAGAAACTCCGCGTGCATCGCCGCGGCTTCCTCAGACGGGACGCCGAGCTCATGCGCGATGGCGGTGAAAGGCTCCGGGATGATCGGAAGATCACGCTGCATCACGCGGACGAATTCGATTTCCTTCGCGGTGAGCGGCGCGGCTTCCCGGCGGTTCGCCTCGGTGTAGGCGGGGGCGGACTGGTCGTCCGGTTTGGCATCGCCCTCGACATCGAAGCGCACGCCGATCTTGAACAGCCGCAATGTCGGCAGCAGGCGGGTGCTTTCCGCGCCTGATAGATGGTGCAGCAGATCCACGGTTTTTTCCAGACCGAGGCGACTCGTTGGCGGCACGGCAATGGTGTACCAAAGGTTGAATTCGTGGTTCCGCAGGTAGTTGTGGCTCACGCCGGGATGCGAGTTGATCACGGAAACCGCGGCGTCGAGATTCTCCGGGGCGATTTTCGCGGCGACGAGGCTGGAGGCGTAGCCGAGGCTGCGGGTGTCGAAAATCGCGCTGATCTGGCGGATGACTTTCCCCTCCTTGAGGGCTTTCACCCGGGCCAGGGTCTCGTCTTCGGACATGCCGCAGCGTTTCCCGAGGTCCGCGAAGGGCCGCTCGGTGAAGGGCATGGTTTCCTGTAAAAAACCCAGCAAGGCGGCATCGTTGGCATCGGGTGCGGCGTTCATTCCGGGCGGAGCGTAGTTGCCGCTGCCGCAGACATCCATTCCGATTTCCGTCATTGCCGGATCGGGGAAAAAATCCAAGAATGTCACTGATGAACAAGAGCCATGATCCGTTGCATACTGGAAAGGCCAAGTATGTGTGGCGTGAAATCGATCGTCTGGAACAACCCAAACGCGGAGCCAACGACCGTATCACCGATTTCCACGAGATCTACTCGCTGTTCGACGAAGCGACGATCCGCGAGCAGGCGACACGCTGCGTGCAATGCGCCGTTCCCGCATGCGTCGCGGGCTGCCCGCTGCACAATCACATCCCGGAATGGATCAGCCTTGCGGCGGAAGGACGCTATCTTGAGGCGGCGGCGGTTTCGCGCAAAACCAGCAACATGCCGGAAATCTGCCCGCGGGTGTGCCCGCAGGAGCGTCTGTGCGAGGGAGCCTGCGTGATCCACGCGCCGGAGGAACCCGTGTGCATCGGCGCGATCGAGAAGTTCATCAACGAATACGCGCTGGCTCATGGTGAAGGGACTGCCGATATCGCACCACCTAACGGAAAACGCGTGGCGGTGGTCGGTTCCGGGCCGGGCGGCCTGGCTTGCGCGGACCAGCTTTCGCAGCTCGGTTATGCGGTGACTGTGTTTGAAAGCCAGATGATGCCCGGCGGGCTGCTGCTCTTCGGCATCCCGGCCTTCAAGCTGGAAAAGGAAATCGTGGAACGGCGCGTGAACATTCTGCGCAATCAGGGAGTGGAGTTCAAAACCGGCGTGACGGTCGGCA
>CANBTO010000037.1 GCA_947372405.1 Verrucomicrobiaceae bacterium | reverse complement strand
GAATGAACGCATAGAAACGGAAAGATGCAGACTGTCGTCAAAATAGGAATGTTTTCGCTCGCGTGCTACTTGGAGCGCGCCGCCTGCTGCATATTCGCTGTCGGCAAGCCTTGAAGAGACATATACGTGCCAGTGAGAGAAGCGCGAATTCGTCGCATGTAGCCACGCGTCAATACCGGCCTCTCCAGTGTTGATTTCCTGACCTCCGCCAACAAGACAGATGATGGCTGCCCAATCCTGATGGCGATCCATGCATGAGATAAGAAACTCCGGTTCGGATTGGTTGAACCCCGGTCGATTCTTTTTCCTATGCATAAAGTTCGCCGTCTGCCGGAGGTTCCATGCGCGTTGCGCCTCATCGAAAATGACGACGTGTTCATCGGGAGGATTGGGATCAACGAGCACATCATCGCGGAAATGATGTACATTCTGAATGAAAGCCTTGACGCTTTCGCCAACTTCTCCTTTCCGCACCTTTTCGCCGCCAGCTTTGCGTCTAGCAACTTCATCGCGTGTGAGGGCCTCGCGAAGAACCGCTACGAGCGGGCCATTGCCAGAGAGAAAAACCGCATGAGTGAGTTGGTCAATCTCACGGCGACGCGTGGCGACATTTAACCCAACAAGCGTCTTTCCCGCGCCCGGAACACCGGTGACAAAACAAATAATTTTTTGCCGTGCTATTCTTGCTTCGTCAACAAGTTCTTCTATGCGACGAGAAGTCACCCGGAGATTCATCGCTCCAGCATCGTGCCGAGTGATGGCCTCGACGGAATGCTGTGCGTAAAGAGCACGAGCAGCCTCGACGATAGTTGGAGTCGGTCGGTATGAAGCTTGAGCCCAGCCATTCGCATCGAGCGAGGTGCCGGCGATGGTTTGCAGCGCCAAATCTAACGCGCCTCTAAAGGTGGACGATTCCACCTGAATGGGCCGATAAACATTATCGCTGTCAGCATTCAATGTCACCGCAGCCGATTCAGAGGCTTTTGTTGCAACAAGAATAGGCACCAGAGCGACAGAATGACTTGCTTCGTGAAAATTCTTCAAGTCCAAGGCGTAATCCCACACTTGATCGACTGCTGCTCGATCAAACACCGATTCACCAACTTTAAATTCCACGACAAAGACTACCGGACCAATCAGAATAACGGTGTCGATTCGCCGTCCCATTCGTGGAATATTGAACTCCAGATAAAGGGAACCTGTCAGGCCAACGAGCTGGTTTTGAAGGAATGAGATCTGGGACAGCCATGCATCCTTCTGTGTTGTGAGCAAAGAGAACTCCGGATTACTGGCCAATTTTGCAAAAACCGAATCGGCGGGAGCTGACATGAATTCGGCGATCGATGCGCCATACCAAGCACGCGAAAATCCAGTTGTTCTGGAAACTGAGGTAGTCGTTGACTCCATAATCTGAGCATGCAGGGAAGCAACTCGCAAGGGAAGCCGCTTTTATTGATGTTCATGTTTTCGGACTTGTCGGCTTGGGAAAACCTGGCCAGGTGATTGTAGCAGCCATGGATGAGAAACCCGATCCCGCCGCCGTATTCGCCTGCGCTTTGTCGCTCCACTCCGCGTGCATGGAACGCTGCGAGACCGATCCGAAACCCAACCTCAGCGAGTGCTATCAAGGAATGGACCAGTTCATGCGTGAGGTGATGCGCGTTGCGAATCTGTTTGAGGAATGGGCGTGCAGCCATGTCGCATTCGAAGAAGTTTCCGATGTCTGGCCCTATCTGTTGGAGGATCGTTTTGGCGAGGCATGCCTTGAAGAGATGACGCCTGATTCACTCATGGGATTCGATGCGGACGACTGTTTCAGGATTGCTTGCCGTCTGCGGCTTCCAATGTGGCTGGATCAAGGGCTTGCGCTTCCGTTCCTGTTGGAAGTGGAGAATCCGGTTGCGGATTCGGCGTTCCATCATTTCCGAATCCAGACGGTTCGAAACGAGATCGAGGGCGACGAGGTCGTGCCGTTTGAGGCGGGGGACGAGGCTGAAGATGAGAATTTCGGCGTCCCCTATTTCGTGATTTATGGCGTGGGGCGGGATGGAGCGCTGGAGCCCATAGCCGAGCGCCGGACGTATCAGGAAGCCGCCGGGTTGTTGCGCGGCTTGTTTCCGAAGATGGAGCTGCCCCGTCGTCCCTGCGCTGTGGCGGGCGAGGTGAGTCCGGCGTCGCCTATCGGCTATGCCGGGACGAGTTGAGCAGTCCGGCGTCGCCTGACGACTATGCCGGGACAAGTTGAGTGAGCAGTGCCGAGTGAGAAGTGAGCAGTCCGGCGTCGCCTATCGGCTATGCCGGGACGAGTTGAGCAGTGGGAAGTGGGAAGTGGAAAGTGGGACCGGTGCAAATGGCTCTTGCGACAGGCGTGGCACTACCCATAGCGGGCGCTGCCGGGATCGCCTTAGATTTTGTGATGCGCCGCGCGGATCCATGCGGCGGTGGCAGCGCGGGTATTCACTCCCAGATGGTGTGTGATCAGGCCTCTGTTGCCTCCGGGTCCCTTGGACGGAAGTAAGCGATGATGCTGAGCTTGGGATCACGGACACACCATTGGACATGGCACTTTTCCGAGAGCTTGGATCCGGCAAAGAGCTCTCCGCCTTCGAAGAAAGGAGCTCGAACCGTGTGATACGGGGGAAGTTCCTTGGCTCCGCGTGTCTCATGGAGAAAGTTCAACACCGCACAATCCAAATGGCGTTTCACCAGGTCGGCATCGCCCTTGTAGCCGGGTTCGTTCACGGGGAGGGATTCACCGGAAATTTCGCTCAAGCGCCGGAATCCTTCAAATGCAGCTTTCAAGAGTTCCAAGCTCGTTTCTTCGGCCAAGTCCAAACAGTTTCCCGGATCAATGATCGCACCGACAACGGCGGGGGTTTTGATTTTTTTGGACTTGGAACGGGCCAGCAGTGCGGCCCACGAGAGCGCCCTGGCCGGGTTGTTTTCCCAGAAATAGGCCCCGGCCCCGAGCCAGTCGTAGGAGTTTTCGCTGGAGCGGACTTCGCTCCGGCCGGCGAGGATGGATTCCGCGACATCCCGGTCGCAGCCGTGATAGCCCAGAATCAAGCCGGGAATCCTCATCCGCCGTAGCGTTTGGTGAGCCCGCCATTTGGCTTCACAAACCCGTGCTCGACAAGGAACTCCTTGGCCTTGCCGTCCTTGATCAGTTTGTCGGCGAAATCGCGGATCATGCGCGCTTCCTGCTTGCGGTCCTCGTTCCGCTGTTTCGTTGACTTTTCCCCAGGCACAAAAGCAACAGAGCACGTGGGCGTCCGGATGACGAGTGGAAATTCCAGGCGATCCCATGCTTTTCCGCGCGCTTTGTTTCCGACGATGGAGCTGCCCCGTCGTCGCTGCGCTACCCGTCGCCGCGGCAGGCTTTCCGTCGTAGCCTTCGACTGTGCCGGGACAAGTTGAGTCCGGCGTCGCCTGTCGGCTATGCCGGGACAAGTTCAGTGAGAAGTGAGAAGTGGAAAAGAGGCTTGGACCGTTGGCTTGAACCGTCCGGGTAATGCGGCTGGGGTGGCAGCGTGAAAATCAAAGTGGTCAGCTTCGAGGAGTTGCAACGCGACAAGCGCATGGCTGAGGTTTTGCCGCGACAAAGCGGCTTGATTGGATCGAAGACCCGGACCATGATCTTCGGTATGGTCACGCTCGCAGAAATCGAAAGATTGGTTTTCAAGCTACCGGAATCCGACAGGGCCAGGCTTGCTGCCGATTTGCTTGATTCACTGCCCGGGGTGCTGGTGGAAGATGACGAGGGACTGGCGGAAGCTCTCCGGCGGTCCGAGGAAATGGACCGTGATCCGTCCGTGTGCCTCACTCACGAAGAGTTCCTCAAAGCTGTGGGCCGTCCGGCATGAAGGTGATTTACCACAAGTCCGCCGTTAAGGATGTCCGGCAGATTCTTGATCACTATGAGAGCGAGGCCGGACCTCAACTCGCGGACCGATTTTTCAATAATCTGTTAGGGACGATTTCGCAGGCCCTTTCCAATCCCCGGCATTTTCCTCCTCTCGGTGAATGCGCGCGTCGGGCGAACCTGCCGGATTTTCCATACCATTTTCTCTACGAAGAGAAGCCATGGGGAATCAAGGTGATGGTGGTTCGTCATCATCGCCGCAGTCCGCGATACGGATTGCGGCGACAATGATTCACCGGTTCAATTCGCCTCAGACAAGGATTCCCGAAACTTCGAGTCCCACTGTCTCGACTTGCTTCTGCTTTCACTGTGAGCAGTGGGAGATTGCACCTTCAGTGCGCACGTTGAACTCAAGACGCTGTGAAGTGGCAACTTGACGGAAAGCTGGAAAGCTGGAAAGCTGAAGTCATGAAAACGACACTTGATTTGCCGGAGGATTTGGTTCGGGAAATGAAGTTCCGTGCGGTCCGGGAAGGGCGCAAGCTGCGCGATGTGGCGGAAGAGGTGTTTCGCCGTGGCTTGGCGGCACCGGTGCCTAGCCCAGGCGGCCGCCTCCGGGTGAAACTGCCGATCATTCCGAGCCCGGCGGGGGCCAAGCCCTTCGAACTCGGCGGAGAGCGCCTGCTGGAGTTGGAAACGGAAGGGGAAAATCCAGGGGCATGAGATACCTCTGCGACAGCAATGTATTTCTGGCCATTGCAGTGGAACAGCATGTCCATCATCCCTTGGCGGTGGCTTGGTTCGGAGCTCTGACCGCAGTGGATAGAGCCTTGTTCTGCCGGACGACCCGGATTTCCTTCCTGCGGCTGTTGACACAGAAAATCGCAGCGGATTTCGTGCCTCTGACCAACCGGGAGGCATGGGCCGCGCTCGACCAATTGATGGCGGACGACGCCACAGGCTTTGAGGCGGAACCCCACGGACTGGACTTGGTCTGGCGGCAACTGGCGGATGGCGATGCCTCCTCACCGAAGCTGTGGATGGACGCGTATCTCGCAGCATTCGCCATCACGGGTGGGCTGCGGATGGTCACGTTGGACAAGGATTTCCGAAACTTCGAGTCCCACGGCCTCGACTTGCTTCTGCTTTCGCAGTGGGAGGTTGAGAGTTGAGAGTCTAACGGTCCGGGGACGGCGGGGCGGATCCGTCGAAACGGCGGATGAGGCCGAAGGTGTGCCGGTTGATCGCGTTCATGGAGTCGAGCAGCGGTTGGTAGGGGACGTAGCGGTTCGAGACGATGCCCTTGTTGGAGTCGCGGTTGGAAGGGTCCGTCTTGCGGTCGTCCGGATCGTTGTCGGCATACTTGAACCAGTGCCAGCCCACGCAGGAGCGGGACTCCAGCAGGCCGAGCGTGAAGTTCTGATAGAACAAACCCCTGTCCTGCTGGGTCTTCACCAGCCAGCCCGCGCCGCCGGTGTTGGCGAGGCCGCTGTCCATGCCCTTGACATACCATTCGGTGATGAGGAAGGGTTTTCCGGAGTCCTTCGCCCATGAGTCGAGCAGCGCGGGATCGGGCGTCCAGGCGTTGTAGTAGTTCACGCTGACGACATCGAGGTGGCGGCCTGCGGCGCGGAACAGTTCGGGGAGCTTGTAGGCGGAGCCGTGGAAACGCGCGCCGAGGATGAGGTGGTGCGGATCGTTCCTGCGGATGGCGTTTTCAACGGCCGAGAAATAGGTGTCCGCCGCATAGGCGAGGAAGTCCTTGCGGTCCTGCGTGGTGATGGCGGCAGCGCCCGCGCCATGGCGTTGTTTCAGCCAGCCGTCCGCGGCGAGGTGGCCCGGATCGGCGGCGGGAAGCGCGAGGTATTTCTCCAGCATGGCGTAGCTCCACGGCAGTTCGTTGTCGGTGAAGTGCCCTAACAGCCACGGGTCGTCCTTGTTGGCGGCAAGCTGTTTGGCGTGTTCGTTGCAGAAGGCGGGGAATCCGGGGTCGAAGATGAACGGGCAGTCGTTCGGATAGCCGGTGTGTCCCGGTTTCTGATAGGTTCCGCCGCGTTTTTTGCCATACGAGGACATGAAGCTCCACAGCTTGGTGTAAGCCAAGTGGGAGGTGGCGGGCTTGATGGCTGTGTTGTCCGACCATGCGCCGAGCCCGTTGAAACCATGATCGTGGAGCAACGTAGCGGTTTGTTTCGCCCATTCGTCCGGAGAGCCGAAACGCTGGAGTTGCGATGCCTGCGCGCCCTTGGTGGGGATGGCGCTTACCGAGGAGACACCCCGATGGATGAAGAGACGGCCTTCGGGGTCGATAAGCCACCATCGGCTGTCGATGCGCAGGGTGTGGAAAAACCCGGTGGCGCGCTTCGGCTCCGCCGCGCCGACTCCGCCGTAGGTGCCGGGCTCGGGGTCGGCGGGAAGCGCCGGAAGGTCCGCGAGGGTGCGGACTTTCATGGGACCCCATGGTTTTCCCGGCGAGCGGGAGACCTCGACTGTCCGCGCGGCGGGCTTGTCTTGTGCGGTGGCGGTCAGCGCGAGTTGGTACGCAAAGGCCGCCGCGGCGAAGACGATTCGCCGTGCGTATGGGTTCCGGACGTTGCGGTTCACGGCAATGAGTTTGCAATAAACCCACGGGGTCGTCTCCACAAAAGAATTCGTGAGGCTTTTCCGCACATGTCCACGAAGAATCATGGTTTGATGGATGGTTTTCCGGTGGCGGGATGCGGGAATAATTGCTGAAAGACCGCCCGCGCGTGCCTTCGTATCCGCTCCATCCACCTTTGGGTTTGATTCTCCTTCTGATTCCGGGAACGCTCTCCTTCAACCACCTGACAACGATAAACCATGTCTAAAGAATGCTGCTCCGAACAACCTCAGGAATCTTCCGCCGGATCTTCCGGTGGCTCCTGCTGCACCAACACGCTGGCCCTCGTCTACGGGTCATGGCTGCTGCGCCTCTGGCTCGCCGTGCGCGCCATCCAGACGGGTGTCGAGAAATACTCGAAGGCGGTCCAGTCCGCCGGTGAGGCGGTGAAGGTGGATGGAGTGGCCAACGCGGAGGGGCTCAGCGCGGTGAGCGCCTCGAAGGTATACGCCTTTGGAAACTACCATGGCGTGCCGGAAGGCCTGATGAAGAAGTTCCAGGGAGAGCCGTTGATGCTCAAGTGGGCGCTGCCGATGTATGACACGATGCTCGGCCCGGCCTTGATCGTGCTCGGCGTCACGATCTTGGTGGGCTTCGCCTACCGCACCTCGCTTTTCCTGCTGGGTCTGCTCTACATCAGCCTCACCTGGGGCCTCATTCTCATCAAGCAGGACGACGGTGTGTCATGGCTCGGCGTTCACATGATCCTGGTTGTCATGGCACTGGCCCTTGCGCAACACAACCGCCTCGCCATCCTCAAGAAGTGGTAAGCTCATGAACCCTTCCATCCCCAACTTCAGCCGCCGCGATTTCATCACGAAGACGGCGGGCGGCATCGGCGCCGGTCTCGTGCTCGGCGCACCCAACATCCTCCGCGCCGCCAACTCCGGCGACTCGGACAAGCTCCACATCGGGCTCATCGGCCAGGGCAAGCAGGGCCGCGTGCTCTTCGAGTCCATGAAAAACATCCCCGGCCTCCACTTCCAGGCCGTCTGCGACATCTGGGACTACAACCGGAACAACGCGGTCCGCTCCGTGGAGGCACACCAGAAGTCCAAGCCGAACGCCTATGTGGACATCGACGACATGCTGGCCAACGAGAAGGGTCTCGACGCCGTGGTCATCGCCACGCCGGATTTCTGGCACTCGCCGCACACGGTGAAATGCCTTGAGGCCGGGCTGAACGTGTATTGCGAGAAGATGATGTCCAACACCATCGACGGCGCGCGCGCCATGGTCCGCGCCATGGAGAAATCCGGCAAGCTCTGCCAGATCGGCCACCAGCGGCGCAGCAACCCGCGCTACCGCTTCACCTACAACCGCCTGATCAACGGCGACAAGATCTGCGGCCAGATCACCAACGCCAACGCCCAGTGGAACCGCTCGCTCGGAGCCTCCCAGGATCTTGGTTTCAACAAGAAGCTTGCCCTCGATCCCGCGATCCTGACGAAATACGGCTTCAAGGACATGCAGCAGTTCATGAACTGGCGCACCTTCCGCGACCTGTCCGGCGGTCCGATCTCGGACCTCGGGGCCCACCAGATCGACATCTTCAACTGGTTCCTCGGCACCGCTCCCAAGACCGTTTACGCCTCCGGCGGAAACAGCTACTTCAAGCAGCGCGAGCAGTTCGACAACGTGATGTGCATCTTCGACTACGACACCCCGCAGGGCGAGGTGCGCGCGTTCTATCAGGTGCTCACCACCACCAGCAACGGCGGTGGTTTCTGGGAAACTTTCATGGGCACCGAGGCGTCCATCAAGACCGCCGAAATCGCCGCGTCCTCCGCGATCTACCGCGAGGACAGCGCGCCGCAGTGGGACGGCTTGGTGGAACGCGGATTGCTCGTCCGCAAGCCCGCACCGCCCAAGCCCCCGCCCTCCGCCGATGTCGTGGCCTCCTACGAGTCCGCCGCGCCGGAAATCTTCGACCTGCCGGGCGGTTTCGCCAAGCCGGCCCACCAGCCGCACCTTGAGAACTTCTTCGACTCCGTGCGTGGCAAGGCGACGCTCAACTGCAACGCGCGTCATGCATTCGAGAGCGAGGCTGCCATCTTCCTCGTCAACCCGTCCGCCCGCAGCCGCCAGCCCATCCAGGTCACCGCCGAACATCTCTCCGTATGAGAATCAAGCTGATCGTTTGCGCGCTCTCCGCTCTTGCCTCCGCCGCATACGGTGACGGTGCAGGCGGCAAGCCGCTCGATCCGGGTTTTCCCCCGGAAATGATCGAAGGCACTCCGAAGCCGGTGAATCAACCGAATCTCGTGTCCAAGCCGGTCAAGGCGCCGGAGTTTCTGGTTCCCGAGGGTTGCGGTCTTCTGTCGAAGGGCAAAAAGGTCACTTCTTCCGACGCCAATCCCATCATCGGCACTCTGGATTTGATCACCGATGGCGAGAAGGATGGCGGGGAAGGCTATTTCGTCGAGTTGACGGATGGCACCCAGTGGGTCCAGATGGATCTTGAGAAGAGTTCCGTGATCAATGCCATCTGGATCTGGCACTTCCATACGGACAAGCTTCGCGCCTATAACGACGTGATCGTCCAGGTTTCCGATGATCCGGAGTTCAAGTCCGGTGTCACCACCGTTTTCAACAACGATTACGATGATTCCTCAAAGCTCGGCAAGGGCTCTGACTATCCATACCTTGAGTCCCACTTCGGCAAGGTCGTGGACGGCAAGGGCACCAAGGGCCGTTATGTCCGTCTCTACAGCAAGGGCAATTCTTCCAGCGAAATGAACCACTACACCGAAGTCGAAGTTTACGGTAGCGCTCCATGAGCCGAAGCGGTTCGCCGTGCTCCGTATATCCCGAATCATGACACCCAATCCTCTCTAACGCATCTCAACTCATGAAATACCAACTGATCATCCCCGCACTCTGCGTTTTCACAGCTCTCGCACTCACCAACTGCGACAAGAAACCCGAATCCGCCCCGGCGGCCTCAAGTCCGACAAGCTCCAGCGCCCCATCCACCGGCGCGGCGGACGGCGTGCCGATTGACACCAAGTTCCCGCCGGAACTCATCGAAGGCACACCCAAACCGATCAACCTGCCGGACTACATTCCAGCCCTCAAGAAGGCTCCCGAGTTCAAGGTCCCCGCCGGTACCACCCTGCTTTCCAGCAAGAAGAAGGTCACTTCCTCCGACGCCAATCCCATCATCGGCACACTCGATCTCGTCACCGACGGCGAGAAGGACGCGGGCGAGGGTTACTTCGTCGAACTGATGGACGGAACCCAGTGGGTGCAGATCGACCTTGAGAAAAGCGCCGCGGTTTACGCCGTCTGGGTCTGGCACTTCCACTCCCAGGTGCGCGCCTACAACGACGTGATCATCCAGGTTTCGGATGATGCGGAGTTCAAGACCGGCGTCACCACCGTTTACAACAACGACTACGACAACTCCTCCAACCTGGGCAAGGGCTCGGACCGCCCCTACGCTGAAACACGCTTCGGCATGGTCGCCGACGGCAAGGGAGCCAAGGGCCGCTACGTCCGCCTCTACAGCAAGGGCAACAGCTCGAACGAGATGAACCACTACATCGAGGTGGAGGTTTACGGCAAACCGCTCTGATCTCCAACCATCCGACTTCAACCATGCGACGCCGCGGATTCCTGGTCCGCGGCGTTTTTGCATCATGGCGATGCAAATTCCGGAACGAACCTGCCAGCCCTACATTTTCTTGCCCTGCGGGCACCTTGATGCGCTGAATGCTGCGACATGAAACTCCTTCTTCTCCTATCCTTGCTGATCGCGCCGCTTCATGCGGAGGTCCTGCCTTCCGTCGCGGCCATGAAAACCGCCGCCGACGCCTTCCTCGGATCGCTGGACGACGCGGGCCGCGCCAAGGCCACGTTTCCGTTCAATGGCGACGCGCGCGAGAACTTCCGTTTCACGCCGCAGGTCCGCACCGGCATGCCGCTCAAGGAGATGAACGCGGTCCAGCGCGCCGCGGCGATGGCGCTGCTCGATTGCGTGCTCAGCGACAAGGGCAGGCTCAAGACCATGCAGATCATGTCACTTGAAAGCGTGCTTGCGGCGATGGAAAAACGACCGGAATTCCGCGATCCCGAAAAATATTACATCTCCATCTTCGGCAAGCCCGGCGATGAATCCGGCTGGGGCTGGAAGTTCGAGGGCCATCATGTTTCACTCAACTACACCGTCGCCGGAGACGGCAGGGTTTCCGTCACACCATCGTTCTTCGGCACCAATCCGGCGGAGGTCCGCGATGGAGAGTTCAAGGGGTTGCGCGTGCTCAAGGCGGAGGACGAGCTCGGCCACGCGTTGCTCGCGGCACTGCTCGAAAGCGGAGCGAAGGGTGTTGTGTTCACCGACAAGGCGCCGGCGGAGGTTCTAACAGCGGAAAACCGCAAGGCCGTGGCGCTTGAGCCGGTGGGTGTCTCCGCGGCGGACATGAGCGGGGCGCAGCGCAAGGCCTTGTTCGATCTGATCTCCGAATACACCAGCCGCCACCGCAAGGATCTCGCCGCCGCGGACATGAAGAAGATCGAGGCTGCGGGAGTCGTCAACATCCGCTTCGGCTGGGCGGGCGGCACCAAGCCCGGCGAGGCATGGTATTACCGCATCCAGGGACCGACTTTCCTGATGGAGGCCGCGGACACCCAGAACAACGCCAACCACATCCACGTCACCTGGCGCGACTTCGAAGGAGACTTCGGTCGCGACATCCTCGGCGAGCATTACCAGCAGCACGCGAAGGACGGCGGAAATCAGTGAGCCGCAAGCAGCCCGTCCACCCAGCGCGGCACCTCTACAGCGGCCGAGCCTGTTAGATGGAGATCGAAGTGGTCTGAAACAAGCGTCTGCGCGTTGTTGATTTCGACGGTCCCGGCACCCGCGTATCTGGCGGCGCTGACGAAACCCGCGGCGGGATAGACGTGGCCCGAGGTGCCGATGGCCGCGAAAAGATCCGCGCCGGCAAGCAGCGCCTCGATGCGCTCCATGTGATAGGGGATTTCCCCGAACCACACGATGTCCGGCCGCATGCCTCCTTTGCGCGAGCAGACCGGGCATGGGGTGGTGGTTTGCAGATCATCCAGCCAATCCACGCTGACTCCGCAGTGGACGCACAATGCTTTCCGCAGCTCGCCGTGCATGTGAATCACCTCGGAGGAACCCGCGCGCTCGTGGAGATCGTCCACATTCTGGGTGATGAGCGTGAGTTTGCCGGGATATTCCGTTTGCAGCCGTGCCAGCGCGAGATGCGCGGCGTTCGGAGAGACTGTTTTCAACGCTCTGCGCCGCAGGTTGTAGAACTGATGGACCAGATCCGGATCCCGCCGGAATGCCTGCGGACAGGCGACGTCCTCCACACGATGCCCCTCCCATAAGCCGTCCTTGTCACGGAAGGTCGGCAGTCCGGACTCCGCTGAAATCCCCGCACCCGTGAGGATGACGACCGATTTTCCCTGTGTGGCCATGCCTGTTTTGATAGACCCGACCCACCATGCGTGCAAGCCGCACAAAGTCCAAACCACCGTGGCCGGGGTTGTGATCCGCGTCTTCTCTGCTAACTTCGGCCAGCCCGATGAATTCACAGCCCCTCACAGCGCCGCCGGTCTCCGCCGGAGTCGTGTTCGAAGCACGGAAGGTGCGGAAGGTCTATCACACCGGAGAGCTGGACGTGGTGGCGCTTCATGGCGTGGATCTCGAACTTCACGCTGGCGAGCTGGTCTGCCTGCTAGGCGCCTCGGGCTCTGGAAAATCCACGCTGCTCAACATCCTCGGCGGGCTGGATGTGCCCACATCCGGCGAGCTGATCTACAAGGGCTGGGCGCTCGATGCCGTCGGGGAGGACACGCTCACGCTCTTCCGCCGGAACTGCGTCGGTTTCGTCTTCCAGTTCTACAACCTGATCCCGTCCCTAACAGCCCGCGAGAACGTCGCCCTCATCACCGGCATCTCGCGTGATCCGATGTCGCCGGAAGAGGCGCTTGAAATGGTCGGCCTCGGCGCGCGGATGGACCATTTCCCGTCGCAGCTATCCGGCGGCGAGCAGCAGCGCGTGGCCATCGCCCGCGCCATCGCCAAGCGCCCGGAAGTCCTGCTCTGCGACGAACCGACCGGAGCGCTCGACGTCACCACCGGCATCACCGTGCTTGAGGCGGTGGAGCGTATCAACCGCGAGCTCGGCACGCTCACCGTCGTCATCACCCACAACGCCGTCATGGCGGAAATGGCGGACCGGGTGCTGTTTTTGTCCGACGGGAAAATCACCAACTCGCACCGCAATGAGACGCGCCTCCCGGCATCGCAGTTGAAATGGTGAGGAAGTTGATGGTTGAGAGTGGATGGTTGATAGAAAAGAAAAGGAACCAGCATCTCTTCCTCTGAACCATCAACTCTCAACTCTCAACTATCAACCATCAACTATCCAGCATGCTCGATCCTCTTGACCGCAAACTGCTGCGCGACCTGTCCCGGATGAAGGGACAGGTCCTCGCGGTGTCGCTGGTCATGGCCTGCGGGCTGGCGATGATGATCATGACGCGCAGCCTGATCTTCACGCTCGAATCGACGCGCGCCGCCTACTATGAAAAATTCGCGATGGCGGACGTGTTCGCCAGTCTGAAACGAGCTCCGCAGTCCGCGGCGGAGCGGCTCAAGACGCTGCCCGGCGTCGCCACGGTGGAGACCCGGGTGGTGGTGGACGTGACGCTGGATCTGCCGGGTCTATCAGAACCGGCGACGGGCCACATCATCTCGCTGCCTGAAGACGGCACGCCGCAGAAGCTCAACCGGGTTTTCCTGCGCAGCGGCAGGTTTCCTCGCCCGGACGACCGGCGTGAGGTGGTGCTCGGCGAGTCCTTCACCATCGCCAACGGCCTGCAGCTTGGAGACTCGCTGGTGGCCGTCATCAACGGGCGCAGGGAGACGCTGAAAATCTGCGGCATCGGTCTCTCGCCGGAGTTCGTGTTCGAGGCGCGGGCCGGTGAGACACTGCCGGACCACAGGCGCTTCAGCGTGATCTGGATGAACTACCGCGCGCTTGCCGTGGCCTACAACCTGGACGGCGCGTTCAACGACGTCTGCATCGATCTCTCGCCCGGTGCGGATCCCGCTCCGGTCATCGCCGAGATGGACCGCGTGCTCGCCCCGTATGGTGCGGGCGGAGCATACGGCCTCAAGGACCAGGCCTCCGCCCAGCGGCTCAACGACGAGCTGCGCGTGCTCCATTCGCTTTCCTTCGCCTATCCGCTGGTGTTTCTCAGCGTGGCGGCCTTCATGGTGAATGCGGTGCTCGCCCGCATCGTGAGGCTTCAGCGCGAGCAGATCGCGCAGATGAAGGCGCTGGGCTATTCCTCGCGGCAGGTCGGTGTGCATTACCTCAAGTTCGTGCTGGTGATCGGTCTGATCGGCACCTTCATCGGCGGTGCCGCGGGCCGGCTGTTAGGCGCGCTGCTGGTGGATCTCTACACCTTGTTCTTCCGCTTCCCTTCGCTGGATTTCCGGATGGATTACAGCGCGCTTGGCCTCGCGCTCCTGGTCAGCCTCGGCGCGTCGGTGTTGGGCGTGGTGACCGTCGTCTGGCAGGCGGTGAAACTCCCGCCGGCCGAGGCGATGCGGCCCGAGCCGCCCGCGGATTTCAAACCCTCGCTTTTCGAACGCATCGGCCTCACGCGTTTTTTCAGCCCCGCCTTCCGGATGGCCCTGAGAAACATCGAGCGGCGTCCTTGGCAGGCGGTCTTCACGTGTTGCGGCCTCGCGCTGGCCACCGGCCTGATGGTGCTGCCCGGCGCGATGAGCGACAGCATCGACTATCTCCTCACCTTCCAATGGAACAGCCAGCAGCGCCAGGACGTCGCGGTTTTTCTAACAGAGCCATCGTCGGGCAGCGGATTCCATGATCTCGAACACCTCTCCGGCGTCATCCGCGCGGAGCCGATCCGCAGCGTCGGCGCGCGCCTGATCTTCGGCCACCACCACCGCAAGCTCGCCGTCACCGGCATTCCCCGTGGCGCGGATCTCAACCGTCTTCTGGATGACGAGAGCCGGCCGATCCTGATGCCGGAGGACGGATTGCTGATGTCCAGGAAACTCGCGGAAGTGCTCGGTGCGAGGATCGGCGACGAGGTCCGCGTGGAGGTGCTGGAAGGCCGCCGCCCTGCGGTGAGCGTGCCGATCCGCGGGCTGGTCAAGGATTTCGCCGGGGTGGCGGCCTATATGGACATCAGCGCCATGCAGCGCCTGCTCAAGGAGGGGGACACCGTGAACGGCGCCTATCTAACAGTGGATCACAAGCGCTGGGACGACTTCATGCGCGAGGTGAAGGACACGCCGCGTTCCGCCTTCGTGATGGTGAAGAGCGACCAGCTCGCCGCGTTCCGGGACACCACCGGCAAGAGCATCGGGATCATCCGCAAGCTGTATTTCGTGCTGGCCACCATCGTCGCCTTCGGCGTGGTTTACAACAGCGCGCGCATCGCGCTGTCCGAACGCAGTCGCGAGCTGGCAACCCTGCGCGTCGTCGGGTTCAGCCTGCGCGAGGTGCGCGGCGTGCTGGTGGGGGAGCTGGCGATCCTGGTTCTGTTAGCGCTGCCCTTCGGCCTGCTCTTCGGCAGAGGGCTGGCGCTTTTCATCATGTCCTCCTTCAGCACGGAAACGGTGCGGCTGCCCATCGTCATCAACCCCTCCACCTATTCGATTGCGGTGCTGGTGGTGCTCACCGCCGCGGTGTCATCCTTTACCCTGGTCAGCCGCCTGTTGGCGAAGCTCGACATGGTCGGCGTGCTCAAAGCGCGGGATTGACCGGGGCATGTGTTATACTGTCAGCTTTCAAAATCAAAGCGACATATCGGCCGGGTGAACGGAGGGGCTGGCGGCTAGGGGTCAGGGGCTGGCAAAGAGGCCAGAGTGTCACTTCTTCGCTAGCCCCTGATCCCTGATCCCTCAGTTTTTATTGAGTCGTATTATTTGTTGGAGATGGTGTTGGAAATCCCCGCCATCGGGCACGGACGAAAAGGCGGTTTCAATCTCCTCCCTGCTGAGATGCCGCCAGCCGCCCGGTTCCAGCCCGGCGGGCAGGATGATGCCGCCGATGCTTTCGCGATGGAGCGCGGTGACGCGGTTGCCGGTGCGGTGGAACATGCGCTTGATCTGGTGGTAGCGGCCTTCGACGAGTGTGAGGCGGGCTTTGCACTCATCGAGGATCTCGAGGCTGGCAGGGCGGGTGGTGAGATCTTCGGTGTGGAAATGGAAACCACGCGCGAAGGCACTGATGGTTTCGTGAGGTATTGGATCGCGGGTTTCCACGAGATAGACCTTGGGAATCTTGCGCTCCGGGTTCATCAGAGCCTTGGACCAGCGCCCGTCGTTGGTGAGCAGCACGAGGCCGGAGGTGCTGCGGTCCAGCCGGCCGCAGAGGTGCAGCGTGTGCTTGTCCGGATCGTCGATGAGATCGATGACCGTGCGGTGTTGTGCGTCACGCGTGGCGCTGAGCACGCCGACGGGTTTGTGCAGCATGAGGTGAAGCAGGCGCTCCGGTTCGTGAACAGGCACGCCGTCCAGTTCGACGCGGGAGAAGCGGTCGACCTCGAGGTCGATGCGGGTGGCGGTCTGTCCGTCCACCATCACGCGGCGTTCCACCACGCAGCAACGCGCGCGGTTGCGGCCCATCGAGTTGTGTTTTGCCAGCAGCCTGTCGAGTTTCACGGGGGGCGTGTTCTAACAATCAGGCCACATGGCCGGTGGACACCGCCTCGACGGCGACGAGGCAGACGTCGTCGTCGTAATGTCTGCGGTGCTGGAAGGCCGTGACGTCGCAGACAATCTTCGCGGGCATGGCGGCCATCGGACCGTCGAGAGCGTCTTCCATGCTTGCGGCCAGGCGCTCGATGCCGAAGTTCGCGCCTTCCGGATCCTCGGCTTCCACCGCGCCATCGGTGTATAACAGAAACACGTCACCCGCTTTCAACGGCGTCTCGTGGGTGACGAACACCGCGTCCGCGACCAAGCCGAGCGCCGGTTGGTGCTGTGGTCCGGACCACAGCGGTTCCGGCGCCCTGCCGCTGCCACGGCGCACGCGCAGCGGTGCGGGATGACCCGCCACCGCCCATGACGCGGAGGCGTTGCGCGTGTCCAGGATGAGGAAAAACGCGGTGACGAACATCGTCCGGCCACCTCGGGAGATCAACTCCATGAGGTGGTGGTTGAGTTCGGAGAGAAACACGCCCGGTTCGTCGATGGACGAGCTGTGGTTTCTAACAAGCGCGCGGAGGATGGCGGTGACCAGCGCGGAGCGGGCGCCATGCCCCATCACGTCCGCGATGAGGATGCCCACGCGGTAGTCGTCCAGCTCGATGAGGTCGAAGAAATCACCGCCGACCGTCGATGCCGGCTGATAGAAATGGGCGAACTGGAGGCGCAGCGGGTTCTCCACCGTGGACGGCGGAACCTCGGGATAGCTGG
>CANBTO010000036.1 GCA_947372405.1 Verrucomicrobiaceae bacterium | reverse complement strand
AGCGTTTCCGATAGCGGCCCGTCTATCAGCAGGCTTTGCCCGGCGGTAACAGATCCCAGGTTGAACACTTGCCCTGCGGATGCCCGTTTCATGTAGATGGCATCTGCGGATTGGTATCCGGATGCCTGATAAGCCTCTCCAAGCCGTGTGTATTCACGGGCGAAAAGGCGGAAATCCGGAGAACCGAAATTGGTATGATCAATTTCCCAGCCAGCCGCACCGTGTTGACCGGATGGGCAACAACTGTAAACGCCGCCGGGCGAAGCAGGGACGCCAGACATCACGCCGGTCTCACCTATCAACGGCCTGCCCATAATGTCATCATGGACTGGATTGGTATTCTTGAATACCCAATGTTCCGGTTTTAAAAGACGGTATGGCGCGCAGTATGACTCAGCGATGCCCGAGGCCCCGAACGAGCCGAGGCCATGAAGGTTTCCTTGCTCCTGCGGCGTCCAGTTCACGCCTTTGTGCATGGTTTTGAGTTCCATGTTCAGCTTCACTCTCCAATAGACGGTATTGCCCGACAAACAGACCAAGTTTCCACCGCGCGAGAGGTAGAGATTTACGGCATCATACATTTCCCGTGACCAGTACTCACTGTGGGTATTGATGATTACGGTTTTGAAAATGGTGGCGTCAAGGAGGCCGGGAATCGACTGGAGATCATAGTCCGTGTACATGGAATAATTCTTATGATTTGCTTCCAGCCAGCGGGCCACCCGTAACTCGCCCGCGGCAAGATGTTCCGTCCGGTACAATGGCAGGAAACCCGGATTACCAGAATAGTCATTGTGGACCTCTGGCGTGGCGTAGGGGTTCGGCCTCAGAAACGACACATCGGTTTGCTCGCCGTGGAGGGAGAGATTGTTATAGAAGCAGGCCCCGCCGTTTTCCGGGCCCGGCCAGAAATTATATGCCTGCCAGGTGTTAGTGGATGCCAGCAACGCGATGGATTTTCTGTCGCCGTTGGCGTTTTTAACGATGAAGGTGATGTGGTGGTATTGGTGGGGGACGCTGCCAGTGTCCGTGATCTTGGCCGTGTAGATTCCAGATTTCCAAACAACCGCAGGCAAAGCCGCGCCGGTGCAAGGTGCGATGCCGGGCGTTTTTGCCGCAGGTATCTTCATTGAAAATGTCATTGGCCAGTTCGCGCCATCCTTGTAGCTGGACTGGTCGTAATCCCTGCGTTGTCCATTCGTCCCCGTGAACGGACCCGCCACTTGGGAGCCGAACGAATTGGGACCGCTGCCATCGGCACCATAGCGGAAAATTCTCACTGTATATTCATGATGGCCTTCCGGGAGATGGATGGAGAATTTGATCGTTTCTCCGGGACTTACGCTGAGTTTGTCCGCATAGCCCTCGATGGCATGGGTGTTGACGGTCGCCAAGCTGCGAACCGGGGCGATGGATAGGAATACGAGGATCATGCGCAACATGTGCGCGATTGAGATCAAGCTGGGATATGGGAATTTCATTCTCATGGGGTTTGAGGTCACGACTGTGCGATTTTTAAGCGTTGAAAATGTGCGACTTTCCTTGCTGCGATGTCAAACTCCATTCCATCGAACACTGAAGCCATCGGCGTTGCGGTCAAAAAACCAGCCGAAATATCCGGCTAATGTGCTTGCTGGTTTGAATCTGTAAAAAACGCCGTGTGTCGGAAATGAAGCGGCAGCCAGCGGCGTATGGGGGCATCTACAGAAATTCAGAAATCCAAGCCTCCACCAACCACACTCACCCGCCATGAACCGACGTTTCCTCTCCATCATCCCGCTCTCGCTCGCCCTGCTGGCATCCGCCGGGGCCCAGAATCCTCCGGGCCTTCATGAATTGAAAATCGGCGATTCCGCGCCGGACTTCAAACTCACGGGAGTGGATGACAAGACCCTGACTCTAACGGATTTCAAGGACTCGAAGTTCCTTGCCGTGGTCTTCACCTCGAACCACTGCCCGGTTTCCCACGCGGCGGAACCCCGGCTCATCAAGATCTATCAGGATTTCAAGGACAAGGGCCTGGGCGTGGTGGCCATCAATCCGAACCACCCGGACGGCCTGCGTCCGGACGAGTTGGGTTACTCGAAATACGGCGACAGTTTCCCGGAGATGAAACTCTACGCCAAGGAGATGGGCTTTCCGTTCCCCTTCCTCTATGACGGCGAGACCCAGTCCACGGCCATGGCCTATGGCTGCCTGGCCACGCCGCATGTCTTCCTTTTCGACCAGAACCGCAAGCTGTGCTACAAGGGTTGGGTCGATGACTGCCGCTTCCCCAACGAGGAGTTTGTGAAAAAGCCGGACTTCCGCAACGCGGTGGCCGCGCTCGTCGAGGGCAAACCGGTGCCCGTGACCGAAACGAAACCGATCGGCTGCTCGACGAAGTGGCGCATGAAGAAATCCGAGGTCGTGAAGGACGACGAGAAATGGGCGTCTTTTCCGGTTGCGGTGGACCTGATCGATGCGGCGGGTGTCGCCAAACTGCGCGCCAATCCGACGGACAAGTACCGGCTCATCAACGTCTGGTCCACCACCTGCGCGCCTTGTGCTGCCGAGTTTCCAGCCCTCGTGAGCGTGGCGCGGCGCATGGGACTGCGGAAATTCGAAATGGTCACGATTTCCACCGACCTTCCGGATGACAAGGCCAAGGCCGAGGCTTTTCTGCTGAAACACCACGCCGGGCTGCCGGGCCACCTCAAGGCCGGGCTCGCCAAGGAAGGCCGCACGACCAACAGCTACCTCTACACCGAGCCAAGCATGGACCCGCTGATCAAGGCGCTCGATCCCGAATGGTCCGGCCCGGAGCCGCACACCATCCTGGTGGCTCCCGGCGGGCAAATCGCATTCCGTCACAACGGCATGATCAGCGAGGCGGAGTTGCTTGAAAAAGTTCTCGCCGTGTTGACGCCCTACTATCAGCCCTGAGGCGGTCGCGCCTCATTTGGCTTGTCGGGCGCGGCTGGCAAATGGGAGTTTCACTGTCACTTGGCAGCGACCCGCAATACACAACTGGACGGCTGGCGCGCCTTCGCGGTGGCCGGAGTGATGTGGCATCACTGGGCTCCCAAGGCGTGGCGCGGCTGTTTTCCTTTCGAGATCGGGCTGTTCTTTTTTCTAACACTCACCGGCTTCCTGATCACCCGCATCCTGCTGCGTGAGCGGGCCGCGGGCGAGGCCGGCGCCGGGTCATGGCGTTTGCGCGCCTACAAGGGATTCCAGCACCGACGGCTCGCGCGCATCCTGGTGCCGTGTTATTCAGCGATGCTGCTGGCGGTCATCGTCGGCGCCGCGGACATCCGCGGCCACCCGCTCGCCTACTTCGGCCATGTGTCGAACTTCCACATGGCGTGGATGGATGGATGGCCATCCGCCACGGCGCACTACTGGACGCTGGCGATCCAGATGCAGTTCTACTTCTTCTGGCCGCTGGTGGTTTTCCTCACGCCGCGGCGTTTGCTTGGATGGGCGTTTGTGTTCTGCGCCGCGCTCGCTCCCTTGTCGCGTCACGTCATTGACGTGTATTTCCCGGAAATCCATCACGGCGAGGCGATCACCACCTCCGCGTTCGACTACTTCGGCATCGGCGCGCTGTTGGCCCTCGCGTTCGAACGATGGATCAGGGAGGGGGACACGCGGCTCAAGACGGCGGCATGGTTCTCCTTCATCTGTTATGTGGTACTATACTCGCTGGGCGAAGCCGGGCGCTCGGTTGCATGGCTGTGCTATTTCCAGCAGACCTTTCTCGCCGTCGCGTTCGCGGGCTTGATCTCGTCCACCCTTGCGGGGTTTCGCGGAGGAAGGCGGCGAGTGCTGGATCACCCGGCCGTCCAGCATGTGGGGCGGCTGAGTTACGGGCTCTATCTGTTTCACACACCGGTTCCCTTGTTGCTGGGCCGGGTGCTTCCGTTCCTCTGGTTTCCCGTGTTCGATGGCCCGCTGCTCGTGGTCAGACTGGCCGTCTTCGCCCTCACTTCATGGGGTGTGGCCTGGCTTTGCTGGCGGTGGCTGGAAGGACCGGATCGATTGCGCTTCCCCCGGCTTGCGGCGGGCGGTGGAACATGACAGGTTCCCCCGAGATTGGATGCTTTCTGGAAAAACGATCTGCCCGAACGGTTTGATCCGATGACGGCCAAGGAGCTGAGGCAGAGCCTGCGGCGGGGAAGTTTCGTGCTGCCGTTTCTCGGCATCCAGTTGCTCGCTGTGGTGGCGATGGCCGCCGAGTTCCACATGGGCCATGCTGCCGGGAGTTCGGATTACACCGGGATGCTCAACATCTGGCTGCTGTGGAGTTCCGGCCCGTTCTGGATGATCGTCGCCGTGGTCTGCATGCTCATCATGCCTCTCGGCGGCTTGATCCTGATGGGCCAGGAACTCGAGGAGGGAAACCACGAGCTGCTGCTTCTAACCAAACTGAACCGCTGGAAGATCGTCTTCGGAAAATTCGCCACGCTGTGGGGCCTGTCCGTGATCACCTTCGTCTCACTCCTGCCTTACGTCGTGGTGCGCTACATGGTCGGCGGCATCGAGTGGTGGCACGAGGCCGCCTGCGCGGGGACCGTGCTTGGCGGATCGGCGATGATTGGCGCGGGAGCCATCGGCGCGTCCGCCTTCAAGGGAATCGCGGCACGGATTTCAGTCCTGTTCCTCTATCTCGTCTCGATGCTTGCGGGATGCGCCGCGCCCGTGTGGGGAAGCGCCATGCAGACCAAGGGCTGCGGCATTCTCTATCACCTCACCGCGCTCGCAGCGGTGACGTGTTATACCATCGCCGGCCTCGCTCTCGCCCGCTCGCGCCTCAGGCTCGCGGTCATGGCCTATGAGGTGAAACCCGGCGGCATGCTCATCGGGTTGCTGATCTTCGCGCCCTTTGTCATCGGCATGATCACCGCGTTCACGGTGGGCTTCGGCGGAATCGTCGGCCTGCTGCTCATGGCGCTGATCGCCACCCGTCTGGATATCACCCCCGGCGTGCAAGCTGTGCCGGTGAAATATTAAGATGCCGCCTTCGCCGCACGCGATGTCTGCTGACGGGTGGCTGTCCTGCGCTTCGGCAGGAAAGGTTTCTCCAGTGATTCCTCGAAATCAAAACACTCCGAGAAATCCTCCCTGCGGTCCGAGTCCTGTTTGCCGAAGACCTGCTCCTCGATGAGATGGAACACCATGTCTCCCACGTCCTGGCATTTGCGCACGCCCCACTCGCGCATCAGCGTGGCTGCCATGGGGCCGAACTGTTCGAGCGAGAAATCCCGGAAGCCTTCCAGCAGTTCCGGCCCGCTCACATGCCGCGCCAGGCCGCCGTTTCCTTCGGCGATGCGTTTCAACGTGAAATCCAGCGCGTCCTTCAGGAAGAAGTAGGCGTGCGGATCAAAGCGCCTGTCGCGTTTCAGGATGGAAACGACGGATTGTTCGAACTGCATGGCCTGCATGGGAACCAAGATGCAGGAAATGCGGACGCGTGTCAAAGCGGTTAGAGATTCCGGAATGCCAGCCTCACTCGGGTGGATTTCCTTGGAATGGCAGGATCGAAACACGGAGGCGCTGAGATCGCGGAGAACATCGCGGAGAATCCGTGGTGGAATAAGGGCCCATTTGAAAGCTTTTCGCTGTCGAATGAGGCAACTGATCTGAATGGATTCGCAACAGAACGGTGGGCTCGATCACCAGAATCCACCGACCTATCCTGTGATGGGCCGACAAGCAGGGACCATACCATAAGCATTGGCACCACGTAACCACACGCGAGAAGCACCGCGAGGGCGCGGACCACACCGTTGGACGACTTCCGGAAGCTTTGGACGCAACAGGCTCCGCCTATCACCGAAGGAGCAACCAGTAAAAAAATCGGTAAAAGCTCCCCTACCTTGCTGCCCGGCAGGATGGCAAACGCGAATATCAGGAACGGAAGAGGGAACACAGCCCCAAGAGCGTAGGGAACGAGTTCATTCCATTCTCGCTTCCCTCTCTGCTTTTCAGTGCGTTCAAGCTCGTCGGAATCCATTATCGCTTCGTTTATTGCTGATCGCTCGACCGTGCTGCTTGGCATGTTCCAGAGTGATAACCTCGCCATACTCCCATAGGAAAATCAAGATGCAGGAAATGCGGGCGCGTGTCAAAGCGGTTAGCTGCGAACATCGAACGTTGAACGTTGAAGGGATGAGGCAGGGGCCTCACTCGTTGCCCAGCCGCTCGACGAACTCGTCTAACAAAGACTTGAGGCGCGCCTCGCGGGCGATGGCGGCGGGCTTGTCGAAGCCGATCCAGATGGCGGTGGCTCCGCCCGGGCCGAGGCGCAGCGTCCATGCGTCGCGCTCGGATCCGGTGGCTCCGGTGAAGACGCGGGTACCGTTCTTGCGCTTGAGCACGCTGGTGGCGTCGATGGCTGCGGACTGTCCGAGGGCCTGGGTGAGATCGGGTTTCGCGCTGTAAATAACCTCGCCGGAAGCATCGCGGATCTCGCGGATGAGGTAGGGTTTCGGGCGCTTGCCCTGGTTGCCGAGAGTCGCGAGGCCGACGGACATTTCCAGCGGCGTGGCGGCGACCGATCCGCGGAAAAGATCCTCGGTTTCAAGAAACGGGCCTGCGATGCCGCAGCGTTTGGCGAGGCGCTCGACTTCCGCGGGGCCGATCTGGCGCCCGGTCTGCACGGGCTTGCCGGGAAGCACGAGCTTGCCGCGCTCGGCGGCGGCGGCGGCGACGAATGGCTCGAAGGCCGAGCCGAGATCACGGCTGGAGCGCGTGCGGTCGAAACGCGAATCACCGAAATCGCGGCCGCCGATCAAGGCGAGGATGGCGCCGGTCTTGGTCTCGGTGGTGACGGCGGCGTATTGCACGTAGTCCGGCTCGGTGCCCGCGGCGTGGTTCTTGTGCGCGGGATGCGCCCAGCCCTTCTCATGTTCGAGATCCTCGACGGCGTGGGTGAGCTCGGTTTCAAGCCGCTGCTGCCATGCGGCGTCGAGTGTGGTGTGCACGTGCAGGCCGCCGAGCTGGATCTCTCCTGCGTCGAGGATGTTGTCTAGCTCGCGGCGCACGGCCTGCAGAGCGTAGGAGGTCTGGGTGTCCCGCTGGTCGTCGTCTAACAACCTGACGGGTTCCGCGGCGATGGCGTCGCAACGCGCCTGGTCGATGAAACCCATGGCGACCATCCGGTTGAGCGTCTGCTTGCGCTGTTCGATGGCGGCATCGAGATTCCGGAAAGGCGAAAAGACATGCGGTCCGCGGATGATGCCGACGATCAACGAGCACTCGCCGTCGCTCAGCGCGCTGGTGGTTTTGCCGAAGTAGGTGCGTGCCGCCTGTTCGACGCCGTCGGCGCCCGCGCCGAAGTAGATGCGGTTCAAGTAATGTGTTAGAATCTCGTCCTTCGTGTAGTGCGATTCCACGCGCAGGGTGAGGGCGATTTCAAGGAACTTCCGGTTGAGGGACTTCTCCTTGATGTGGAAGGTGTTTCTTGCGAGCTGCATGCTCAGCGTGGACGCGCCCTGGGTGAAGTCCCGGTCCTTGATGTCCCGGATGAGGGCTCGTGCAAGGCCGCGGACATCCACACCGCTGTGCTCGAAGAAACGCGCGTCCTCGCGGGCCTGCAGCGCCTTCACCAGGAAATCCGGGATGTCGGCGCGCTTGACGAGCTTGCGGCCGGAGCCGCCGGGAGCGGCGATCTCCACGCCCTTGCGGTCGTAGAACGTGGTGCCGGCCGGCAGCATGGCGATCTGTTTCATGTCGAAGCGCATCGCCTGCATGAAGTAGTAGAAAGCCACGGCGGAAACCACGATCAAACCTGTTAGGGTGAGCTGGAAGACCAGTTTCACCGGCCCGTGCAGCCACTCGGGAAGCCAGCGCTTCCAGAATGGAGGGGGGCTGATGGGACGCCAGGTGGACATGGAGGAATTGGAATCAGTTCTCCCTCACCGGCTGGGCGCGGAGTGGGGCCTCATCCACTGGCACAGCACGTTTGGGAGCGGAGCTTTCCTCGACGGGTTCCGCGCGCAACGGCACCTTGATGGCGGCGGGAGGAGCCTGTGCGGCGGATTCGTCGATGGCCTTGGCGCGGGCGGGATGGATCGGGCAGAGGTCGGTGTCCGCAGGGATGGCATCCGCCGGAACCTGCTCGTTGTAATTGGTGCCGGCGGACCTGCAGCCGTCGGTCGCGTGTTTTCCGGAAAGGCGGCAGAGTTCCACGGAAATGAGGTTGGCCTTGCTGTGAAGCGTGCCCGCCTTGTAGCCGAGACGGTCCGCGGTTTTCATCACGTCCACCCACACCGGCAGTGCGAGCACCGCTCCATAGCCGCCGTGGATCGTCTTCTGCGGCGTGTCGAAGCCGACCCACACTGCGCACGTGAGACTTGAGGTGTAGCCGCTGAACCACGCGTCCTTGAAATCATTGGTGGTGCCGGTCTTGCCGGCGCAGGGCTTGTCGAATCCGAGGCGCTTCACGCTCGCGGCGGTGCCGGAGGTCGTGACTTCCGTTAGAATCCGGGAAACCGCCCATGCGGGACCGGTGGACGCCGCCTGATAGGGTAGCGGCAGTGTGGAGTAGAGGATGTTGCCGTCGCGGTCCTTGATCTGCGAGATCAGGTAGGGCCGGTAGCGCGTGCCGTCATTGGGAAAGATGGTGTAGGCGCTGGCCACTTCCCATGGCGAGGCTTCCCATGAACCGAGGAAGGACGACGGGTTTTCCGGCATGGGCGTGGTGAACCCGGCCATGGCCGCCACATCCTTGACCTTGGGAATGCCCGCGTAGTTTCCGACGCGCACGGACATCGTGTTGCGCGAATGGACGAGGCCGTAGGAAACGGGCTCCATGCCGCCGAATTTTCCATCCGAGTTGTGCGGATGCCAGGTGCCGCCGCCCTTGATCTCGCCGGTCTCGATCGGGCCGTCGCTGATCAGGTTGTCTGGCCGCAATCCTTTGTCGAAGGCGGAGAGATAGACGAAGGGTTTGAAGATCGAGCCGAGCTGCCGGTTGGCGTCCTTGGCGCGGTTGAAGCGCGATTCGTTCGCATCGCGCCCGCCGACCACGGCGAGCACGCCGCCGCTGCGGTTTTCCACCACCACGGCCGCGCCCTGGATGTAGGCAGGCTCGCCGCGGTCCGTCTCCGGGATCTTCTCCCACGCCTCGCGCGTCGGGTGCGCATAGCCGGAAAGGCGTTCCACATCGTGGAGTTTTTTCTCTAACGACTCCTCGGTCTTCTCCTGGATGCGCTTGTCGATGGTGGTGATGATTTCAAGACCGCCCAGCTCGATGTCCTGTTTTTCGAGAATGATTTCGAGGTCGTTGCGGATGGCGTCCATCGCGAAGGATTCATGAGCCTCGCGCCGTCCCTTCGGGCGGACCTCGATGGGCTCCTGCTTGGCGGCGTCCGCCTCCTCGCGGGTGATGGCCTTGGCATCGACCATGCGTTCGAGCGTGGTGTTGCGTTCGCGGGTGGCGGCCTCGATCGAGCTGAACGGATTGAATGAATCCGGACCGCGCACGATGCCGGCGAGCAGCGCTGCCTGCGAGAGTGTGAGTTCGGACGGATGTTTTTCGAAATAGATGCGCGACGCCTCGCCGACGCCTTTGATCTGGCGGCCCCAGTTGATCTGGTTGATATAGGCTTCAAGGATCTCATCTTTTGTTAGATTCGCCTCAAGCCGGAAGCCGATGGCGATTTCCAGCAGCTTGCGGTCGAGGCGCTTCGCCACTTTCCCGCGCTTTTCCCCGCGCTTGAGCTGGAAGATGTCGGACGCGAGCTGCTGGGTGAGCGTGGACGCGCCCTCCTGCTTGCCGCGGATGGTGTTGATTGCCGCGCGCACGATGCCGATGGGATCAACGGCGCCGTGGCCGTAGAAACGTTCGTCCTCGCGGGCGAGGATGGCCTTGCGGAAATGATCGGCCACCTGGCGCAGCGGGACGAGCGAGCGTTTCTCGCCGTGAATGCGGCCGATTTCCTCGCCGAGGCGGTCACGGATGATCGTGCGCTCGGGCATGGCGTGGACTTTCGAAAGATCGTAATTGCGGGCGCGATAGCCATAGATGATCGCGAGGAACAGCAGCGCATAGAGCCCTGCGACACAGGGATAACCCGCGAGACGGATCAGTCCCTTGAGCGGCCAGCCGATCCTGCGGGTGAACAGGTTGAAAAGGTGGAAAGGCCAGAAGAACAGCAAGGACACGGCACCCGGACGACGGGATGGAGCCACGGGCGGTCCTCCTCTGCGGCGTGGTTGCTTTTCCGGTGGGCTGCTTTTTCGCATCTGCGCGCGAACGCTAATCGAAGCCGGCCCGGCGTTCCAACCTTGTTTGTGGGATTCCTGCGGAGACAGACAAAGCCGGTTCGTGGCGGCGCTATGAACCACGAAACGATGAAAGCGAAACCGATTTCCAACATCATGGGGGCCATGATCCTGCTGGCGGCCGCGTGCCTGCCGCTGCAAGGCCGCGAGCCTACGCGCAATATCGAGGATCTCTCGAAGCTCGAATCGAAGGTCGAGAGCGTCGCCAAAAAGGTCATGCCCGCCACGGTCGCGCTGCTGTCCGAGGAAACCGGTGCGTCCGGCTCCGGCGTGATCACGCGTGAGGACGGACTGATCCTCACCGCCGCCCACGTCGTGCAGGGCGCGGGAAAACTGCTGGTCGTTTTCCCGGACGGCAAGCAGGTCCAGGGCAAGGTGCTCGGCGCGAACTATTCGAAGGACATCGCCATGGTCAAAATCAACGAGCCCGGCAAATGGCCACATGTCGATATGGGGAGTTCCAAGCCGCTCGAAGCCGGGGACTGGGTGATCGCAATGGGCCACTCCGCGGGCTTCGACGCCAGCCGGCCGCCGCCCGTGCGCTTCGGCCGCGTGGTTTCCAAGGGACCGGGGAATTTTCTAACAACCGACTGCACGCTCATCGGCGGGGACTCCGGCGGACCCTTGTTCGACATCGACGGCAAGATCGTCGGCATCAACTCCTCCATCGGCCAGTCGCTCACCAACAACAACCACGCGGGCATCGACGGTTTCCGCGAGGACTGGGACCGCATCATCGGCGGCGAGTCGTGGGGCGCACTTTCCATGAACCCCTTCGCCAATCCCGAGATGCCCGTGCTTGGCATCGGCATGGCCATGATGCGCGGCGTCCGCGGCGTGATCGTCGAGAGCGTGGTGCACGGCTCGCCTGCCGCGGCCGCGGGTGTGAGAACCGGTGACGTGATCCAGAGTCTCGATGGCAGCGACGTGCGCGAGGGCGGCGAGCTGCTACAGGTCCTCGCGAAACGCCAGGCGGGCGACGAGGTGAAACTCGGCATCCTGCGGGACCGGGAGAAGCTTGAAATCAAGGTCACGCTCAAGCGCCGCAACGAGCTTTTTTCAGAACAATGAACCTCAATCCGGACATGAAGAAGAACATCATCCCCATTCTTGGCCTGTTCCTGCTGCATGGCGCTGCCGTCGCGCAGGATGACATCCCGTTGCTGCGCCCCGAGGAGCGCCAGGCCGTGGACAAACAAACCGAAGAGTTCAACCACTCGCTCGAGCCCGCGCTAACAGAAGCCGCGAAGTCAACCGTGCGCGTGTGGTCCGGCAAGCGCCGTCTTGCCTACGGAACCGTCGTCGGTGACGGCCACAAGATCCTCTCGAAATGGAGCGAGGTCGCCCGTGCCAACGGCAATCTGCGTGTGGAGGCCGCGGACGGCAAGGTGCTCGCGGCGAAGGTTTCCGGCGTTTACGAGGACGAGGATCTCGTGCTTCTGGAAATCACCGGCAGCCCGCTGGTGCCGGTCAAGTGGTCCACGGAGAGCCCGCAGCTCGGCTCCTTCCTCGCCGCCACCCAGCCGGACGGACGACCCGCCGCCTTCGGCGTGGTCAGCGTGCTCGAACGCAATCTGCGCGATACCGACCAGGCCTTCCTCGGAGTCATCGGCTCGATGGATTTCGCCGGGCCGGGCGTGAAGGTCGAGCAGATCGCCAAGGATTCCGGTGCCGCCGCCGCAGGCCTCAGGCCGGGCGACATCATCCTCAAGGTCGGCGACCGCTCGCTAACAGGATTGCTGGAGCTCAAGAACGCGCTCGTCGGCGTGGCTCCCGGCACGAAGGTCTCCCTCACCGTCCGCAAGGGCGGCGCGGAGGACAAGCTGGACGTCCTGTTAGGAAACCGTCCGCAGTTTCCGAACTATCTGGGAGACCGGCTCCGCCAGATGGAACGCATGGGCGGCCCGATCAGCCGCGTGCGTGATTCCTTCAGCCGCGCGATCCAGACGGACATGCGCCCGCAGCCCGACCAGATCGGCGGACCGGTGGTGGATTTGAAAGGCCGCGTCGTCGGCATCACCGTGGCCCGCGCGGACCGCACGCGATCGTTCGTCATGCCCGCGGCGGCGGTGGAGAACCTGCTCGGGAAACAGCCCGGAGATCCATCCGTGGCCCAGGTCCGCAATCCTGATGAAGAAGCACCCATGCCCGTCAGGGAACGCGTCACTCCCCGTGCCATGCAGCGCGGCAACGAGGAAAGGATGCGCCGCCACCTCGCCGAAATGCAGCGCCTGATGGACTTCATGCGCGAGGAGATGGATGGTCTGGAAAACCAGGGCCGCTGAGCCACCGCACGCGCGGCTTGATCCGATGGGGATTCCGGGCCATGTCACGCGCATGCCCGTCGTGCTCGCCTCCGCATCACCCCGCCGCCGTGAGTTGTTAGAGCGGGCGGGCGTCGTCTTCGAAGTCGTCCATTCGCCTGCGGAGGAACTTCACGACGCCTCGATGCGGCCCGAGGATCTCTGCGAGACCAACGCCGCGCTCAAGGCGCAGGCCGTCGCCGAAACGAGGCCGGACGCCACGGTGATCGGCTCGGACACACTGGTTTTCATCGATGGCGAGCCGCTCGGCAAACCGGCCGACCTCGCCGAGGCGCGCGCCATGTTGCGCAGGCTCGCCGGGCGCACGCACTCCGTCTGCACCGGCGTGTGCGTGGTTTTCCCCGGCGGAGGCCGGAAGGTTTTCCACGACACCACCGAGGTCACGTTCCTGCCGCTGGACGATGACGGCATCGCCGCCTATCTGGCGCTTGCCAACCCGCTGGACAAGGCTGGCGCATACGGCATCCAGGAATACGGCGAACTCATCATCTCCGGCATCCGCGGCAGTTATGAAAACGTCATGGGCCTGCCCGTGGAGATGGTGGTGCGGGCGCTGGAGTCCGAATGAGTTTCCGCTGCAGGGCCGACGCATTCAATTTACTTTCGAGTCCTTGGGTTGAATACATTGATTGAACCGTAGAGAACGCATGGATCGCAAAAGGGGCTCGATTCTTTGTGATCCCTGCGTTCTTTGCGGTTAAACTTCATTGTATGGCGTAGCCGAAGCTACAGCATCGTCAGCACTTTGGAAGACAGCATCGAAACGCGGAGACGCGGAGCGCGCGGAGGACTTCGCGGAGATGAAATGGATTTGAACAGAAGGAAACGGAGGTGACAGTGGGTAGGTATTGTCCCGAATTCCGAAATTGCTGGGGTGGCAAGTTGGAATTTTACCTCAGATTACTCAGATTACGCTGATTGAAGATTCAAATGCCCGAAATCACGGCGTTTACCTCTGCGTTCCCCGCATCTCCGTTTTTCGCAGGAATCATTTTTGGTGTGGCAGCCTTCATTTCCCCTTCCCGTGCCTGATGAAAGCCCCTAGCTTGCGGCCATGGACGGCGGAGTGCAGGAGCGGCTCAATGATTTCATCAGGCGCAAGGGGCTTCGCAGGACCGGGCAGCGCGAGATGATCATCAAGTCCGCGTTCTCCCAGGACGAACACTTCACCGCGGAGGAATTGTTCGACCGCGTCCGGAAATCCAGCTCGGACATCTCGCGCGCCACGGTTTACCGCACGCTCGCCCTGCTGGTGGAGGCGGACCTCCTGCGCGAGATCGACCTCGGCGACAACCAGACGACCTACGACCCGAACTTCCTCGACAAACCCTCACACAACCACCTCGTCTGCATCGACTGCGGCCGAGTCGTCGAGTTCGAGGACGCCCACATCGACCTGCTCAACGACTGCGTCACCCGCCGCCTCGGCTTCAAGCCCGTGCGCCAGACGCTCAAGATCGAGGCGAACTGCGAGCAACTCCGCCTGAACGGCCGCTGCCCGAACCTCATCGCCTCCCGGCTCACCGGCAGACGGCTGCGCAGGAAACGTTGAATCCCTTCCTTGAAATAACAACCCACCGTCCCCGAGTATCACCGGGCGTCCTTTTCCACATCCACCAAGCCATCCACATGCAAAACACCACCCGCCGCCGTTTCATCCAGTCCACCGCCGCGCTCGCCGGCACCGCCTTCGCTCCGAATCTCCTGTTAGGCCAGGACAAGCCCTCGAAAATGCTCAACGTCGCGTCCGTCGGCTGCGGCGGCAAGGGCGACAGCGACATCGCCGAAATCTCCGGCGGCAACCGCATCGCCTTCCTCTGCGACATCGACGGCAAGCATGCCGAGAAGCAGCTGAAGAAGTTTCCCGACGCCAGGGTGTTTTCGGACTACCGCGAGATGTTCGCCACCGTGGCGGACCAGATCGACGTGGTCACCGTTTCCACGCCGGACCACATGCACTTCCCCATCGCCGTGGAGGCGATCCGTCACGGCAAGCATGTGATGGTGCAGAAACCGATGTGCAACACGCTGTGGGAAGCCCGCGCGCTGGCGAACTTCGCCAAGGAAAAAGGCGTCTTCACCGTGATGGGCAACCAGGGCGCCACGATGGCCGGCACCCGCGTCCTGCGCGAGTGGATCGAGGCCGGACTCATCGGCGACGTGAAGGAGGTTTACTACTGGACCAACCGCCCGATCTGGCCGCAGGGCAAGGGCCTCAAGTTCCCCGCGGAACCCGTGCCCGCCCACATCAACTGGGACGTCTGGCAGGGCACCTGCGCCAACGAACGTCCTTACAACTCCAACATCCACCCCTTCAAATGGCGCGGCTTCTGGGACTACGGCTGCGGCGCCCTCGGCGACATCGGCTGCCACAGCATGAACTCCGCCTTCTACGCGCTCGATCTCAAGGGCGACTTCATCGTCGAGTCCAGCAAGGTTTCCGAGTTCGATGAAACCATCGCACCCAAGCGCTCGACCATCGTCTATCAGTTTCCCGCCAAGGGCAAACGCGCCGCCGTCAAGGTGGTCTGGCAGGACGGCGTGAACGATCCGAACACCGACAAGGAATTCATGCGTCCCCCCGGCATCCCCGCGGACCTCAAGCTCAACAACGAGTTCGGCCAGGTCTTCGTCGGCACCGAGGGAGTGATCTTCGTCAACGACGCCTATTGCAGCTCCGCTCCCACTCTCTTTCCGGAAAACCTCCGTGAAAAGGCCAAGACCATCCAGCCGGTCTATGAACGCATCAAGGGCGGGCCCACCCAGGAACTCTGTCGCGCCATCCGCGGCGAAGGGCAGAAGCCCGTTTCCAACTTCGTCGATCACGCCGGCCCGCTCACCGAAATGGTCCTCGCCGGAAACCTCTCCGTCCGCCTCGGCAAGAAGATCGACTGGGACCGCGAAAACATGGAGGCCCGCGGCATGCCCGAAGTCAAAGCCATGCTCAAGCGCGTCTATCGCAAGGGCTGGGAACCCAAGCTGGGGTGAGGGGGTGGTTGGTTGATGGTTGGGAGTTGATAGTTGAGAGAAGAAGAACGCCTTGGATCCACACAAGCGGCGGTCTGCGCCCGTCGCACTTCACTTCTCCCGCCGGAGGCTGTTCTTTTCCGTCCCCTTCACGGTTCATTCCTTCCGTCTCGCAGCCTGTGGCATTGACCCGGCGAGATTCATGCAGGTAAACCGTCGGCATCCAAATTGCCTCATTGAAACTTCATCCTGAAAGCGTCATCGCGCGAGCCAAGATCACCCACTACCTGCTGGTCCCGCTGGCACGCGGTGACAAATCAGGTTTTCTTAAGCTCGCCGGTTACGATGCATCGCTTGCTGACCAGCTTGTCGATGACATCCGGACCCAGATTCTTGTTTGAGATGCAGTGGTTACGGAGCGGACCTTTCACGGACAATACTTTGAGATTTCCTGCCCGCTCACTGGCCCGAACGGCCGCATACTTGATGTTCGCACCGTGTGGATGAAAGAGCACTTGTCCGGGCAAACAAAATTCATTACCTTGATCCCAGCCAAGCGCCCATGAAACTCGAACTCTACAACGATGCCGTCCTGGCCCGTGACATTCCCGAACATGGTCTTTGCGCCGGGGATGTTGTGAAGGTCGTTGATTTCCATGCCACGTCCGATGGTGAGGGAGCATACTCCATCGAGGTGTTCAACACCTTGGGCGAAACGATCGCCGTGACCTCCGTCAGCGCCTCGGATCTTGAACCGTTGCTCGCCAACGAGATCTTCAGCGTCCGCAAGCTGTCGCTGGCCGTCTGATACTTCATCATCCTCCCTTGTAGCGGCTCGACTGCTTGTCTCGGCGAAGATCACCATACGAAGACGGACGACCGTCGCGATTTTTCACCACCGAAGGGCGCGCATTCCCAATGCCGCCCATTCTTCCTCTCAACCATCAACCATCAACCATCAACTCTTCCCCAACCGCGTCACCGCCAGCGGCACGAGGATCAGGATCGCGGTCACGAAGCAGAACGTGATGTCCGCCACGAAGGTGGGATGGGATTCCGTATCCAGATGGTTGCGCGCGGCGGAGACGGCGAGCACGGTGCCCACGAAGACATGGAAGGGGCCTAACAGAAGAATCATCCCCTGGAAGAACCTCGGCCACGCGCAGGCGAGCGCCGAGGCGATGCCGATGCTTCCAAAGGCCGCGGACGCCATCCGCAGCCAGTAGTCGAGCAGCGGCTGGTATGCGATCCGGTCCGCACCCATATCGACGAGCTGGTCGGACGCCGCGCCCCAGGTGGCGAAGGTGAAGAAGAAGGAAATCCCCCAGCCGCAGCTGCTGAGCAGCAAGCCAAGCTGCAGGGTTCTCAACCATCCCCGTGCCGTGGGG
>CANBTO010000035.1 GCA_947372405.1 Verrucomicrobiaceae bacterium | reverse complement strand
TGGAGCGAGACGTTGTCGGCGGTGTGTTTGGCGAACTCGATGTAGCGGCCGCGGGCGTCGTCGATGCGGTGTGCCTTGCCGATCTGCGCGGGTGGAAGCGGTGCGGACTCCGGCACGTCGCCGAGGATGTGACGCTCGATGAGGCTTTCAAGGTCGTCGGAGAGTTTGTAGCCATCAGGCCCAAAGATCTTCATGCCGTTGTCCTCGTAAGGATTGTGCGAGGCGGTGATCATGATGCCGGCGACGGCACCCATGGATTTGGTGAGATGCGCGACGGCGGGAGTTGGCATCGGGCCGACGAGATAGACGTCCATGCCCATCGAGACCAGGCCGCTGGTGATGGCGGTTTCCAGCATGTAGCCGGAAATGCGGGTGTCCTTGCCGATGAGCACGCGGTTGCGTCGGGGTCCGGTGGATCGGAGGACATTGGCCACGGCTTTGCCCATCCGCAGAGCGACCTCCGCGGTGATCGGATATTCGTTGACTCGGCCTCGAACGCCGTCGGTTCCAAAAAGGTTCATGATGATAGGATGTAGGGTTTGAAAATCGGTTTCCAATTTGTGTGAGTTGGATTCAGCCGCCGAGCATGGCGCGCTGGATGCGGCCGGGGGCTTTTTTCAGGAAACGGCGGGCCAGGGTCTCGAACTCCTCGGACAGGTCGGTAAGATGGATTTCCAGTTTCCCCTCCTGAGCGTCAGGAGCTAACAGATCGAGGCGCACCAATTCCCGCCGCAGATGTTCGGCGCAGGTCGTGGCCGAGTCCACGAGACGCACATCGGGTGGCAGCAGTTTCCGCAACACCGGGATCAAAAGCGGATAATGCGTGCAGGCCAGCATCAGGGTATCAATCCCCTTCTCCACCAGCGGATCAAGGTAAGTTCGCAGCACCATCGCCGTGGCAGGGTGGTCGATCCAATCCTCCTCCACCAGGGGTACGAGCAAAGGTGCCGCCTGTCCGTGGATGATCAAACCGGTGCGCCGCAGGGCGAGGGCATGCTGATAGGCGTGGGATCGGATCGTTCCACGAGTCGCGATGATACCGATCCGCTCGGCGTCCGGGTTGGCGAGGGCGGCGTCCACCCCGGCCTCGATCACGCCGATGACGGGCACGCGGTAAAGCTCCCTGAGTGCGGGCAGGGCGTGGGCCGTGGCGGTGTTGCAGGCCACTACGATGGCTTTCACACCGTGGCCGAGCAGAAACCGGGTGTCCTCGTCCGCGAACTGGCGGATGGTTTCAGGACTCTTCGATCCGTAGGGCAAACGCGCGGTATCACCCAGATACAGAATATTTTCGCAAGGCAAAAGCTCCTGCACCGCGCGCACCACGGTCAGCCCGCCGACACCCGAGTCAAAAAATCCAAGAGGCGCTGATTTCACTGGCGGGATTGTGCCTCTCCGCGTGCGCCCGGCAAGCGGGAAGGGCGAAAGCATCTGCTTTGGTGGCGAGCCCGGGGCCATTTCCCCCGGGACATGACGCAAAAAATGGGAAATGCGCGGAATTTCGCAAAACAAGGCGTGAATTCCCGCGTAGATCCTTAATATTTCCTCTGGACGCGATGAGCTCAGAGACCATCCCATCCACAACTCCACACACCAAAACAACCAACATGGACTCCCGTAGAAACTTCCTGTTCAAACTCGCTCTCTCCGCCGGGGCACCCGCCCTGCTGTGCAGCCGCGCGATGGCCCAGACACCGCCTCCCGCCGTCAAGCTCGAGGAAAACGACCCCACCGCGACGGCCCTTGGCTACAAAGCGGACACCACCAAGGTGGATGCGGCGAAATATCCGAACCACACCAACGAGCAAAAATGCTCCGGTTGCGCCCTCTATCAGATGAAAGCCGGTGAAGCACTCTCACCTTGTCTGGCGTTCGGAGGGAAACTGGTGACGCCCGACGGTTGGTGCGCCGCCTTCGCCAAGAAGCCCGACGCCCCGAAGTAAACTTTCGCCTCGGTTCTTCCATCTCCACCTCCGCGCGCCGCTCCGGTGCACGGAGGTTTCTTGTGTCCGCCACTTTCCGCTTTCCCGTGCCGCCATGCGGGACTAGCCTCCCGCCGAGATGAGCAGTTGCGGCCCGAAAATGAACATGGACCCGGCCTTGCACCGGACCCAGAAGCCCTCCTGGATCAAGGTGAGGCTGCCTAACAACCCGGAGTTCTGGTCCACCAAATCGTTGATCACCGACCTGAAGCTGGTGACCGTCTGCGAGGAAGCCCAATGCCCTAACAGATGGGAATGCTGGAGCCAGAAAACCGCGACCTTCATGATCGCTGGCGAAAAGTGCACCCGAGCATGCGGTTTCTGCGCAGTCAAAACCGCAAGGCCGGACGCGCTTGAAGTGGACGAACCGCAACGCGTCGCCGAAGCCACCCGCCGCATGGGACTGCGCCACGTGGTCATTACCGCAGTTGCCCGTGACGATCTTCGCGACGGCGGGGCGGATCATTTCAAACAAACCATCGAAGCCGTCCGCGAGGCGAATCCGGAAACCATCATAGAAGTATTGGTCCCGGATTTCAATGACCGCGACTGGGCACTTCAAATGGTGATGGACGCCCGCCCGCACATCTTCAACCACAACATCGAGACCGTGGAGCGACTCACTCCGCTCGTCCGCTCCCGCGCCCAATACCAGCGCAGCCTCACCGTCTTGAAAAAAGCCAAGGCGATGGTGAACGGCAAGGTCGCCACCAAGAGCGGCATCATGCTGGGGCTTGGCGAGCGTCGCGAGGAATTGCTCCGCGCCTTTGACGATCTGCGCGCACACGACGTCACGGTCCTCACGCTCGGCCAGTATCTCAGGCCGACTCCGAGACACCTGCCGGTCGTAGAGTTCATTCATCCGGATGTGTTCGACGAATACAAACAGATCGCGCTGGAGAAAGGTTTCCGACATGTCGCCAGCGGCCCACTTGTCAGAAGTTCCTACCACGCCGCCGAATTCCGCCCGGAACTCGACGTGCTCGAAGCCATCGAGGCAGATCTGCGCGCGGCGAAGGGCATCGAGCTCGGCCCCGAACATCTGCCGCTTCCAGTCCTCAAGTCGGAACTCGAAAGAGCCATCGCCTGATGAAACACTGGCTGATCAAGTCCGAGCCGGACGTTTTCTCCATCGATGACCTCGCGAAAGTCAAACGCGAGCCATGGACGGGCGTTAGAAACTATCAGGCCCGCAATTACATGTGGAAGGACATGAAAACCGGCGACCTTGCCCTGTTCTATCACTCAAACGCCAAGCCGCCCGGCATCGCCGGTATCGCCAAAGTCGCCGGAGCCCCCTACCCCGATCCCACTCAGTTCGACAGGAAGAGCGAATACTTCGATCCCAAGGCCACGAAGGAAAATCCCCGCTGGTGGCTGGCGGATTTCGAATACGTCGGAACCTTCAAGGAGCTGCTTCCTCTGGAGGCGCTCAAGGCGGATTCCGTTCTAACTGAAATGATGGTCTGCCAGCGCGGCACCCGGCTATCCATCACACCGGTGGATCCGCTGCATTTCAAGCGCGCCTGCAAGCTTGCGGGATGGAAGGCCTAGTCTTCGGTCCGCGGGATGCTCAGAGACCGGCGACTGCGCCGCCCTCGGCCGCCGCGACTCCTAACATCTGATGTGCCAGCCCGACGAATTCCAGCAGCAAGGGTGAGGCCGCCTTTTTCGGCCAGACAATGGCAAAGTCAGTCCACAGTTTCGGCTTGGCGAGTGGTCGCCAGACAATTCCGCGGATGCCCTCGGCGCGTTCGAAATGCGGCAGCACGCTCAGGCCCACGCCCAGCCCGACGAGCGCCAGCATGGTCGTCGGATAGCCTCCGACTTCCTGCGCCACCTGCGGGCGGAATCCGGCGTTGGTACAGCGCCGGAAAAACTCATCGTAAAACTCCGGCCGCGACTCCCTGGTGCAGAACACGAAATCCTCACCTGTTAGATCCTTGAATTCCAACGATTTCCTGCGTGCCAGCCGATGGTTTTCCGGCAGCACGACTTCGAATGGCACCCGCCAGACGACACAATGGTTCATGCCGTTGAGCGGTCCGGGCAGATTCACGAAGGCCAGGTCGAGCGAGCCATCGCGCAAGCCCTTCAATTGCGCGGAGGGCAGGCTATGGATGAACTGGAATTCCGCCCGTGGATTCGTTTCACGGAACGCCCGGATTACCGGAGATAAATGATCGAGGTGAAGTCCGGTGGGAAACCCGAGCGCCAAGCGCCCGGCGATCGCGCCGCCGGCGATCCGCGCGGCATCCGCCGCCCGTGCGGCATCCGCAAGGATCGTCTTGGCCCGCCGTTGGAACTCCCGACCGGCTGCGGTCACCTGCACGCCGTGGCGGCCGCGATCCAGAAGTTTCACACCCACTTCGTTTTCCAGATCGGAAAGTTGTCGGCTCAGTGCCGGCTGGGCCACCCGCAAGCGCACGGCGGCCCGGGTGATGTTGCGTTCCTCGGCCACCGTGACGAAATACCTCAAATGCCGTAGCTCCATTCGCTCTGCATACCTTTCAGGCATGGAATGTCCAGCCTAAGAAGCATGAGCATCCCTTCCTGATCGTGGTTGAATGGGGCATGACAATTTCTCTCATACCAGTCCGGACGAAAACGCTCGTCCGTTGGACCGTCGGCTTGCTGCTGCTCGCCGGTATGTCCGTCGTCGGCTTCCGCCGTTGGCAGGAGAACCGCCTTTGGGTGGAAACCGACAACGCCTATCTCGATGGGCCGGTTCATCCTGTCGCGGCGCGATTGATCGGGACTGTGGAGGAGGTGCTCGTCGAGGAAAACAGCCGCGTCAGACAAGGCCAGGTGCTCATCCGCCTGGATCCTCGCGATGCGATGACACGCCGCGAGCAAAGCGCGGCGAAACTCGCCGAAGCACATGCCTCGCTCGCCGCCGCAGAAAGTGCCGTCGTCCTCGCCCAATCCAACTCCCGCCTCGATGAAATTTCCCTCGAAAAAGCCAGACTCGATCTCAACCGCATGCAGGGACTAACAGACGGCCGCCACGCGGCGGTGGCCCGTCAGGAACTCGATCACGCGCAGGCCGCCTTCGACACCGCAACCGCCGCGATCACCGCCTCGCGGAGTTCCGTCGATGTCGCCAAGGCCGATATCGTTGTCTCGCGTGCCAAGGAAACCTCGGCAATCGCCACGCTAAAGGAAGCCGATCTGCAATGCGAATACACCACCATCACCTCCCCCGTGGACGGCAGGGTGGGCCGCCGCAATGTGGAGAGCGGACAACCGGTGATTCCGGCACAACCGCTCATCGCCCTGGTCGGCGACGACTTGTGGCTGACCGCGAATTTCAAGGAAACCCAGATCGCCACCATCCAACCGGGACAAGCGGCGTCGATCCGCTTTGATGCATTCCCCGACCACGAATGGCCGGGCACGGTCGTGAGTCTGTCACCCGCCAGCGGATCACGCTTCGCGCTGCTGCCACCGGACAACGCCACCGGCAACTTCACCCGCGTCGTCCAGCGCCTGCCCGTGCGCATCAGCATGGATGAATCCGCCATGCGCGAACTCGCCCCCCGTCTCGCGCCCGGTCTATCAGCCAAGGTCAGGGTGCGCGTGGGATCGGAATCGACAACAACAACTCCATCACCTGTCAACCTGACGAAACAATGATCCCAGCCACCACCGAACGAGTCCCGCTGCGCCATTGGGTTGCCGTGCTGGGTTCCATGCTCGGGGCGTTCATGGCCGTGCTCGACATCCAGATCACCAACGCCTCGCTCAAGGACATTCTCGGAACGCTGGGCGTCACCATGGATGAAGGCTCATGGGTCACCACCAGCTACCTCGTGGCCGAGATTGTCGTCATCCCTCTAACAGGCTGGCTGCGGTGTTCTCTCCGCGCCGCTATCTGCTTGCCACGACCACCGCGTTTCTAACAGCCTCCGTCGCCTGCGCATGGGCGTGGGATCTCAACAGCCTGATCGCGTTCCGCGTCATCCAGGGTTTCACCGGCGGCGCGATGATCCCGATGGCGCTCACGCTGGTGCTGCGCCTGCTGCCGGAACGCCACCATGCCCTGGGTTTCGCCATCTTCGGCATGACCGCCACCTTCGCCCCGGCGATCGGCCCGTCCATCGGCGGCTGGCTTACGGAGAACTACGGCTGGCGATGGATCTTCTACATGAACCTGATCCCGGGAGTCCTCATGCTCGCCGCGCTGGCATGGGGCATGGAAAAGGAAAAGGCTGATCCATCCAAACTCCGCCACGGCGACTGGGCCGGCATTCTCACCGTGGCCACCGGTCTTGGCTGCCTGATCACCCTGCTCGAGGAGGGAAACCGCAACGACTGGTTCAACTCACCCGCCATGACAGGACTGGCCGTGATTGCCGTCGTGATGCTGGCCGCCGGCGTCGTCATCGAGCTGCGCGGCCGCGATCCATTCATCGACCTGTGGCTGTTAGGCAGGCGCGGGTTCGGCATCGCATGTCTGATAGGAGCCGTGTTCGGCCTCGGCATGTATGGAGTCATGTATGTGCTGCCGGTCTATCTGGCACAAATCCAGGGCTACAACGCCGGACAGATCGGCCACACCATCATGTGGAGCGGTGTTCCCCAGTTGCTGATGATGCCGGTCGCAGCGCTGCTGGCGAAACGCTGGGACCCCCGCACGCTGATTTCATTGGGACTCGCGCTGTTCGCCACCAGCTGCCTGATGAACGGCCACATGACCCATTGGACGGCGCACGACCAACTCCGCGGCACCCAGCTCATCCGCGCGCTTGGCATGCCGCTGGTGATCGTTCCTCTCACCACCCTCGCCACCCGCGGAGTGCCCGCCTCCCGTGCGGGTTCGGCCTCTGCGCTTTTCAACATGGTGCGCAACCTCGGCGGCAGCGTCGGCATCGCCCTGTTGGCCACCCGCATCGAAGTCGGGGAAAAATCCCACTCCGCCCGGCTCGGTGAGTCGGTCAGCCTGTTTGATTCCGCAACCGTCGAGCGGATCCGCGCCGCCACCGGCTACTTCGTTTCCCTTGGATCGGACTCCGCCACCGCCGGCAAGCGTGCGCTTGAAGTGCTCGATCATACCGTCCGCCGTGAAGCCTTCGTGCTAGCCTTCGGTGATGCGTTCAACCTGTTAGGCATCATCCTCGTGCTGGCGATTCCCCTGGTCTGGTGGGTTCGCCCGCAGAAAGAATCATGCTGATTCCGTTCGCTTCCGCGGCAACGGCTGGCAGATTGTCATGAACTCCCCGCTCACCCATCCCATGAACCTCTCCGACCGGCTGGAACTCGAACTTGGCGACGGCACACCCGTCATCGCCCGGCCGTTGATTCCGGAAGACCGAGCCGAGCTGGCGGAGGCCTACCGACGCTTGTCACCGCAAGCCCGCTACAACCGGTTCTGGACCCACACCAGCGAAGTCGTTCCGGACAGGATGATCGACCGAGTGCTGCTGCAGGATCCCGAAACCCACGTGACTTGGACCGTGCTCGACCCCACCCGTGAATTCAGTCCGCTCGGTGGCGCGAGTTGGTGGCGGAACATGAATCAACCCGATGAGGTGGAAATCTCCGTCATCGTGTTAGACGACGATCAGGGCCGTGGCATCGGCACCCTGCTGCTGGCACTGATGTGGCACACCGCCCGGCGTGCCGGAGCCGAATCCCTCGTCGGCTATGTGCTCGGAGAAAACCGCCAGGCCGCAGGCTGGATGCGCGACTGCGGCGGCACCGGCGAGTGGGACGGCTACAAGCTGATTTACCGCTGGAATCTGAGCAATCACGAAGCCCTTCCCGAACCCCGCATCGCCGCCGAGTTCGCGGCCTGGCTGGCCAGGCTGGCGCCGAAGATCCTTGGTTGAACCCGAAACCTGACCCGGCCAACGGATTTTCGACAGAATCATTTTGCGACAGAATCATTCTGTCAGAATCATGAAGCTGAAAACTAAAATGGGTTTGCACAGGAGCAAACGGAGGTAACAGAGGGTGTGTATTTCAGGTCCGAACGAATAGGTTTTAACACGAACCTGGAGGATGTTGCGGGCTATCATCCAAATCGATAGATACTCCGTTTGCTCTGTTTCCTCCTGTTAGACCATCTTCTTTCCCGGGACGAGCTCTACTGCAGAAGCAGAAAATCCCGGGCGGCTGACCGTCCGGGATTTTCTGTGAATCATCAGGCCAGGGCCTCAATAGCGGTATTGCTCGCCTTTGTAGGGGCCTTCGACCGGGACGTTGATATAGTCCGCTTGGGCCTGCGTCAGGGTCGTGAGTTTAGCTCCGACTTTGGCGAGGTGGAGGCGGGCGACTTCTTCGTCGAGGTGCTTCGGCAGCACGGTGACCTGGCCGGGCTTGTTGGTGTCGCGGTTTTTCCAGAGGTCGATCTGGGCGAGCGTCTGGTTGGTGAAGCTGTTGGACATCACGAAACTCGGGTGACCGGTGGCGCAACCGAGGTTCACCAGGCGGCCTTCGGCGAGCATGTAAATGCTGTTGCCAGTCGGGAACGTGTATTTGTCCACCTGCGGCTTGATGTTGGTGCGGACAACTCCGGGAGCGGCGTTGAGTTTGTCGATCTGGATTTCGTTGTCGAAGTGGCCGATGTTACAAACGATGGCCTGGTCCTTCATCTTTTCCATGTGCTCGAGGCGCACGATGTCGAAGTTGCCGGTGGTGGTGACGTAGATGTCACCCCAGCCGAGGGTGTCTTCGAGGGTGAGGACGCGGAACCCTTCCATGGCGGCCTGGAGCGCGCAGATAGGGTCCACTTCGGTGACGACGACTTGCGCACCTTGGCCGCGGAGGGCTTGGGCGCAGCCTTTGCCGACATCGCCGTAGCCGCAGACGACGCCGACCTTGCCGGAGATCATCACGTCGGTGGCGCGCTTGATGCCGTCCACGAGGGACTCACGGCAGCCGTAGAGATTGTCGAACTTCGACTTGGTGACCGAGTCGTTGACGTTGATCGCCGGAACGAGCAGCGTGCCGGCCTTGGCCATTTGATAGAGGCGATGGACGCCGGTGGTGGTTTCTTCGGAAACGCCCTTCCAGTCCTTCACGATCTTCGCAAAGATGCCGGGTTGTTTGGCGTGCACGTCCTTTAGGAGGTCCTTGATGACCTGCTCCTCGTGGTTGCCGGACGGGGTGTTGACCCAGTCGGAGCCGTTTTCGAGTTCGTAGCCTTTGTGGATGAGGAGGGTCGCATCGCCACCGTCATCGACGATGAGTTCCGGGCCAAGACCAGCCGGATTGACCAGCGCCTGCCAGGTGCACCACCAATATTCTTCAAGGGTCTCGCCCTTCCAGGCGAAGACCGGCACTCCAACAGCGGCGATGGCCGCGGCGGCGTGGTCCTGGGTGGAGAAGATGTTGCAGGAAACCCAGCGCACCTCGGCACCGAGCTCGACGAGCGTCTCGATGAGCACGGCCGTTTGGATGGTCATGTGCAGCGAGCCCATGATGCGCACGCCTTGCAGCGGCTTCTCAGGACCGTATTTGGCGCGGGTGGCCATCAAACCGGGCATTTCGTGCTCGGCGATTTCAATTTCCTTGCGGCCGAAATCGGCAAGGCCGATGTCGCGAACTTTGTAGTCGGTGAAACTCATTTTAAGTTGTTAGTTTTCAGTGTTCAGTTTTCAGAGGCTTTGGATGTGGTTCAAGAATCAGCCTCAGATCTTTCTGAAAACTGAAAACCTGAACCTAACAAACTTCACCTGACCGCCTTCTTGAGTGCGGCGGCCTTGGAGATGGATTCCCAGGTGAGGTCGGCGTCGTCTTTACCGAAGTGGCCGTAGTTGGTGGACTTCGAATAGATCGGGCGGAGCAGGTTGAGCTGCTTGACGATGTCGGCGGGCTTGAAGGAGAAGGTCTTCTTCACCGCGGCGAGGATCTTCTCGTCGCTGACGGAGCCGGTGCCGAAGGTGTCGATGTGAATCGAGAGCGGCTGAGGGTGGCCGATGGCGTAGGCAAACTGGATTTCGCAACGCTTGGCGAGGCCGGCGGCCACCACGTTCTTCGCAACCCAGCGGCCCATGTAGGCGGCGGAGCGGTCCACTTTGGACGGGTCCTTGCCGGAGAACGCGCCACCACCGTGACGGCCCATTCCACCGTAGCTATCGACAATGATCTTGCGGCCCGTGAGGCCGGTATCCCCCTGCGGTCCGCCAACGACGAAACTGCCAGTGGGATTGATGTGATACTCGGTGTCCTTCGTGAGCATGCTTTTCGGCAGGACCTTCTTGATGACCTGCTCGATGCAGAATTTCTCAATCTCCGCGTGGCTGGTACCTTCGGCATGTTGGGTGGAGATGACCACGTTGACGATGCGGGTCGGCTTGTCGTTCACGTATTCCACGGCGACTTGGGACTTCGCGTCCGGGCGGAGCCACTTGGCGAGCTTGCCAGCCTTGCGGATGCGGGTCAGCTCACGACCGAGGCGGTGGGCGAACATGATAGGTGCCGGCATCAGCTCGGGAGTCTCATCGCAAGCGTAACCGAACATGATGCCCTGGTCTCCGGCGCCTTGTTCCTTGTGCTTCTTTCCTTCTGCGGCGGCGGCATCCACCCCTTGCGCGATATCAGGGGATTGAGGGGTGAGGTAGTTGTTGATGAACACCTTGTCGGCATGAAACACATCATCGTCGTTGGTGTAACCGATGCCGCGGATCGCTTCGCGAATGACCTTCTCGATATTGATGACCGTGCCGATGGGCGTTTGTTTTCCAATCTTTGGAATGCTGATCTCACCGCCCACGACCACCACGTTGCTTTTCACGAAAGTTTCGCAAGCCACGCGGCTCTTCGGATCGACTGTGAGGCAGGCGTCGAGAATCGCGTCGGAAATGGTGTCCGCAACCTTGTCTGGATGGCCTTCGCCGACGGATTCGGATGAAAAAATGTAGGTGCTCATGTGTTTTTTGATTTTCGTATCGTCAAATCGTGATGCGTTGATATAAGCGACCCGCTATGGCGTCAATGCTGAAATCCTTGAAATTACTTTCCGACCCCACCCGCCTGCGAATTCTTATGCTGGTGGGCTCCGAGGCTCTTTCGGTGGCGGAACTTCAGGAAATCCTCGGCATGGGCCAGAGCCGGATATCCACACAGCTTTCCCAACTCAAAACGGCCGGGCTCGTTTCCGACGAGCGCAGCGGGAAAAACAACATGTATTCCTGCACCGCCGCACCGGACCTGATGGAAGTCGCCCAGCTTGCGGCCGATGAAGTCCCGGAAGTCGCAACGGACGCCGCCGCGCTCCGGCATCTTCTGAGAAAGCGAAAAGACAGTGCCCGCGCGTATTTCGACGAACTCGCAGGACGCTTCGGCAAGGACTACGTGCCGGGCCGCTCGTGGAAGGCGCTCGCGGAGGCCTTGCTGAAGGTGCTCAACTACAAGGTCGTCGCCGATCTCGGGGCCGGTGAAGGAACTCTCGCCCAGCTTCTCGCCCAGCGGGCGGAAAAGGTCATCGCCGTGGATCTATCGCCAAAAATGGTCGAATTCGGCCAGGCGCTCGCGACTCAAAACGGTCTGGGCAATCTGGAATACCGTATCGGTGACATCGAGGAGCCACCCATCGAAGACCAATCGCTGGACCTCGCCATCCTCAGCCAGGCGCTCCACCACGCGGAGCATCCGCAACGCGCTCTCGACGCCGCCCGCCGAATTCTCAAACCCGGCGGCCGCCTCATCGTGCTCGATCTCGTCCAGCACCACTTCGAGCAGGCGCGGGAACTCTATGCCGACCGCTGGCTCGGATTTTCCGAAAGCGAACTCGCCGCCATGCTCGAAAAAGCGGGCTTTGAAAGCGTGGAAACCATCGTCGCCGACCGCGAGACCAGCGGTCCGAATTTCCAGACTTTACTGGGAATCGGAATGCGGCCCTTAGGCGGTTGACCAACCCGCAAGTCGCCTTACTGTAGGCCGTGATGAAAAGCCTGTTGAACGGCTTTGACCTACTTGCGGGTCTGCCACCCCTTATCTTCCCGTTTTGTGAAGCTGTCGTTGCACTGGAACAAGCGACATTCAACGTCAGCGCCTACGGAACCGCTGGGGATGTCGACATCGCGCCCAACCTGAATCACCCGGAACACGCAATCCGTTAGTCACGTCTCTTCGACAACCTGTGCCATCATGGGGGGCCATTTCATACGCATTTTCAAAACCTGACTTTCTTCTCATGATCCGCTCCAATCTAGCCGCCATCGCACTCGCCACCACTTCCTCAATTGCCTTCGCTGCCGACCGGCCTAACGTCCTGCTCATTCTCGCCGATGACCTCGGCTTCTCCGACCTCTCCTGCTACGGGTCGGAAATCCAAACCCCGAGCATCGACAGCATCGCCAAAAATGGAGCCAGGTTCACCTCATTTTACACATCCGCGCGCTGCTGTCCGTCCCGTGCATCCCTGATCACAGGACTCCACCCGCATGAGGCAGGCATCGGCTCCTTCACCACACCCAATCCCACGAAAGGCTGGGGTCCTGCCTACACTGGCCACCTTCTGCCAGACGCAGCCACCCTTCCCGAAATTCTATCCAACTCCGGATACACCACCTGGATGGTCGGGAAATGGCATCTCGGCATCCCAGGCCCCATCGAACGCGGATTCCAGAACTACTATGGTTTCATGGATTTTCTCAGCCACTCGGAGGATCAATGGGACCCAGCCAAATACGCCAGACTCCCAAAAGGAACCAAAGCGGAAATCCCCAACAAGGACGATTTTTATGTCACTGATGTCTTCACCGATTACTCGTTGGAGTTTCTCAAACAGGCCCGCTTGAAAAAGGACCAACCCTGGTTTCTATACCTCGCCCACTCATCACCACACTTCCCCATCCAGTCTCCCAAGGCGGATATCGACAAAAACATGGCCACCTATCGCAAGGGCTGGGATATCCTTCGCGCCGAACGTTTTGATCGCCAGAAAAAACTCGGCCTCATGCCTGCCGACGCCGTCCTGCCTCCTCTATCAGAAGTCCCCGTCGAGCCACAGGCCATCGCCAACGGATACTCCGGCGTGACGAATCCGAAATGGGAAACCCTCCCTGCGGATCGCCAGGAAGATCTCGCCCGCCGCATGGCCACCTTCGCCGCCATGGTCCAACACCTGGACCAAAGCGTCGGACGAATCCTCGCCGACCTGGAAAAAAACAACGAACTCTCAAACACACTCATCTGTTTCATGAGCGACAACGGCGCTTGCTACGAATGGGGGCCGTTCGGCTTTGACGGACCTTCCCGCAAAGGCATCAACACCCTCCACACCGGCGCAGCCCTCGACGAAATCGGCCAGAAAGGAAGTTATGGTTCCTATGGTTCCGGTTGGGCCAATCTCGGCAACACGCCGCTCAACATGTACAAGCATTTTTGTCACGAAGGTGGCATTGCATCACCGCTTCTCATTCAATGGCCCGCCGGATTCAAGGCCCGCGACGAGTGGATCGAAACCCCCGCCCATATCATGGACATCACGCCCACCGTCTGTGCCGCCACCGGCGCCAAACCTCTAACACAAATCAACGGCAAGTCCGCCATCCCCTTCTCAGGAATTTCCCTGCTTGCTGCCTGCAAGACCGGAAAATTGCCTGTCCGCGCCATCGCCACGGAGCACCAAGGAGCCCGCGGTCTGCGCTTCGGCGATTGGAAAATCGTCTGGGGCAAACGCCAGCCCGACCCCGTCCGCTGGGAACTTTTCAACCTGAAGAACGATCGCTCGGAACAACACGACCTCTCAGCCACAAACCCCGAAATCCTCGCCAAACTCGTTGCGGAATGGACGAAGTGGGCGGACAAGGTCGGCGTTCATACCGAAGACAACAACAGCTCGAAACACTAACATGAATCAGCGCCGGAAGAATCAAGGCAGATCCCATTTCGCCCACAAGATCTCCGCACCATGTCTCTCATGCCTATCACCATGGTAAACGCCAGACTCATCATCGCGACCGCGTGCCTGGTGACAGCCACGTTCACCCACGCAGCCGAAGTCACCAAGCCGAATGTCATCTTCATTCTGACGGATGACATGGGTCGCGGTGACCTCTCAGCACTCGGCGGGAAACAGGGTGCCACGCCCCACATCGACAAGCTGGCTGCGGAAGGAACGAGCTTCGAGCAGTTCTATGTCGCCTCGCCCATCTGTTCCGCTTCCCGCACCGCATTCACCACCGGTATGTTTCCGGCCCGCTGGAGGATCAACAGCTACCTCCACGATCGCGCTGGCAACAAGGAATCTGAACAGGCGGACTGGCTGGATCCCAAAGCTCCCGCCGTCGCACGCGCCTTCAAACAGGCCGGCTACGCAACCGCCCATTTCGGCAAATGGCACATGGGCGGCGGGCGGGATGTTCAAGACGCTCCCCTACCCTCCGCTTATGGCTTCGACGAATCCCACGTGAACGTGGAGGGCATGGGGTCTCGTTTCGACGGCTTTGGAAGCGCCACCACGCCGACCCTCAATTCGGAAGATGGCAGGAAATACCTTCGCTACAACTTCACCGCCTATTGGGTGGACCGCTCGATCGACTTCATCAGGCGCCACCAGGAAAAGCCGTTCTATCTGGAGCTCTGGCCGCAGGATGTCCACACCCCGCACACCCCGTCCGAGGAGTCGTTGGTGAGAACGGCGGTGAAAAACCTTCCAACGCCTGAGCATAACTTCCGCGCCGTGCTGAATGAATATGACGCCCAGATCGGCAGGCTGTTGGATTCACTGCGGGACCTCGGATTGGAACGCAACACCATCGTCGTCTTCAGCGCCGACAACGGCCCCGAACCGTCCTTCGACCACGCCCGCACATTGGACCAACGCGGAATGAAATGGAGCCTTTACGAAGGGGGAATCAGGGAGCCGTTCCTTGTCCGCTGGCCCGGCCATATCCCTGCGGGAAAAACCAACGGCACCACCGTCGTTTCCAGCATCGACTATCTTCCGACCATCACCAAGCTCGCCGGCATCCCCGCCCCCGCCGACACTCCGTTCGATGGCATCGACCAAAGCGAGACATGGCTCGGGAAAGCACCACAGAGGAACGCTCCACTATTCTGGGAATACGGTCGCAAGCCCAAGGGCTATCCCTACCCCACGGCGGGTGACAAAAGCCCCAACGTCGCGGTTAGGGATGGCGACTGGAAACTGCTGCTCAACTCGGACGGCACGGGCTTCGAACTCTACGATCTGAAATCCGATCCCAAGGAAACCATCAATCTAGCAGATCATGAGAAGGAAACCGCCAATCGCCTCCGCGACCTCGCCCTCGGATGGCGCAAATCCCTGCCCTGACCACCTTCTCACCACGCTCAACATTCACAACCCGGGCATTGCGGAGTTCGCCAAGAAGCCCAATCCTTGAGAGGCAATGTCAGGTGTTCCATGTTGCTCTCCCCTTCCACCCTTGGTCTTATCCCTAAAACCCGCATTTCTTGTTAGGTGGGACCGCTTCCTTTTGATGTCATGAAAACACACCTGTTCCGTCTCCTCTTGTTGATGGGCTTCTCCGCCATCTTGCCGACCTTCTCCGCCGAGCCAGAGCAAGGGAAGGCAGCGGCGGAGAAATGGACGTCCCTCTACAAGGACAGCCTCGACGATTTCCGAATCTATTTCCGGGGACAGGGCTACATCAACGATGTCCATGATCAGAAGGTGTTCCTTGCCGAGCCCAGCCAGATTCATGTCATCAATGGCACCAACGGGCTCATCGTGACCAAGGTTCCCTACAGCCGCTACCACGTGAAGGTGGATTACCGCTGGGGGGCGCAGGGCGGTTCGAGGAATGCGGGAATGATGACCCACATCGACCTGGAGTCGAAAGTGGTGAAGGACAACCGCCCGCGATCCATCGAGATCAACATGCGCTACGACACCCCCGGCAGCATCTGGATGGCCAGCGGCCTCGGCCCCTTCGGGTCCAGTTTCGTCAAGGAGGGAACCAGCAATTACCTGCCTGAGAAGGAGGGTGGCTTCCCGCACCTCGCCGATCCCTTCAAGGACCGGACCCTCTATTGCAACTATCCGGATGGAAAGGTGAATATCAATCCTGACGGCGAGTGGAACACCCTCGAGGCCATCGTGCACGGGGCGGATTCCGTGTAGATCATCCACAACGGCAAAGTGGTTGTTCGCGTTCACGACATCCGAAACGCGGACACGGAGACGAAGAAGCCGGGTGCCCCGCTCGACTCCGGTGGGATCGGCCTGCAAAGCGAGGGCCAGGAGGTTTTCTATCGGAATTTCCTGATCAGGAAACTGGAAGACTGAAGGCTTTTGCCTCTAGTGTTGCTGCCCGTCTCGTCATCTTGCTGCTTGGGCTTCGCCAAAGGATCGACTGTCAATTCCGGGCCGTAAACGATGGTACTGAATGGACCGACCGGCTGGCCATCCTTGATGTAGAGAAGGTTGTCAATGGATTGCTGGGCGTGGGTGTAGCGGATGATGCCGACCTCGATCGAGTGCCTGATGTGGAGCGGACAGGCGGCCAGATCCTTGAACCCATGGACTTTTGGCAGCATGGATCGCATAAGCCGATCCCCGGCAACTTTACGCCGACCGCTGGCTTCGATTCTCCGAAAGCCAACTCGCCACGGTGCTTGATAAAGCCGGCTATGAGACCGCGGAAAAGAGCGATGCTGACAAAGAGGCAGCGGCTCCGGGCTTCCAGACGCTTCTTGGAATCGGAATGAGGTCCTGCTGAGCTTGATTCCAGCTGAAGACCAGGCAACGGAATGCTCAAATCGAGAATCCTTCGAAATTTCCGCGCGCTTCGCACCGTACTGGTGCATGTGAGACAAAGCCGAGCCCTTCCAAGAACCCAGTTTTCCGCCCTAACCATCCTGTTCCTCGGAATGGCGGTGGTTTCCGCCTCCGAGGAACGGACCACTTTCAACGTTCGGAACTACGGAGCCGCAGGTGACGGTCGCACACTCGACAGCCCGTCGATCGACAAGGCGATACAGGCTGCAGCTGCTGCCGGAGGCGGCACCGTTTTCATACCTGCCGGTACTTATCTCAGCGGAACCATTCATCTCGCGAGCAACATCAATCTCCATCTGGACGCGGGTGCCACGATTCTTGGCGCACCGCAGGAACTCAACGCCTATGACGAAACCGAACCGTTTGCAGGAATCGCCTATCAGGATGGCGGCCACACCTATTTCCACAACAGCCTGGTCCGCGGTGAAAACCTGAACAACGTGTCGATCACCGGA
>CANBTO010000034.1 GCA_947372405.1 Verrucomicrobiaceae bacterium | reverse complement strand
GTCGCCATCGCTGCCGGTGGTGAGCAGGCGGATGCAGCGGAATTTTCCGGCGGGCACGGTGATGTCCTCGCGGGCGATGACTTCGGTCCTGCGGGTGAGGCTGCCATCGGTGGTGGCGATTCCGTTGTCGGCGGTGCCGGGTTTCATGCCGGCGATGACGAAAGGAACGGGAGTGGCCAGCCACATCGGCTTGGTGGTCTCGGGGCGCATGATGAGGGAGCCGCGCATCAGGATGCGGTCTTCGGTGATATCGACAAACTCGCGCTCGTTGGGCGAGCCGGGGACGACGACTTCGAAGCAGTCGGTGGCGGGCAGGCCATCGGCGGCGGCGACTTTGCCGAGGTAGGTGCGGGTGCGCTGGAACTTGGTGTTCACTTCCGCCGCGCCGGGCGCGGTCACGTCCGCCGGGATTTCAAGGTCCACCTGATAGATCCATGAATCGCCTTTGGTGACGGGCAGGATGGGAGTGTCCTCACGGACGGCCTGTTCGTCGGGCTGGAGTGCGGCGGCGCCGGATTTTTTCCCGGAGTCGCAGGCGGAGAGGAGCGCCGCCAGCACGGCGAGAACGGTGAGGGAGCAGGGTTTCATGGTGGTTCAGGAAGCGGGAGGCCCCAGATCCAGCGTGGCGTGATTGCCACCCGCATGGGGCGCGCCCAGGCGGCGCGGCGGATGGATGTCTGGAAAACGGCGTGTCTTGTTCCGGCGGAAATGGAAATAGAGAAAGGAGAACCCGACCACCAGCGGGATGAAGGAGGAGGCCACCACGAGCAGGATGATCTTGCGCTGGCGGTCCTTGTTTTCGAACTCCTGATAGATCCTGGCACGTTCCACATCGAGATATCTGGAGCGGTTGATGGCGCTGCCCGTCCAGTAACGGAGCATGTCCGCCGCCTCGTTGGCTGCGGCCCGCACCTTGCCGGGCTCGGTGGGTTCGCGGGAGGCGTTGCGTTTCGCATCGGCCAACTTCTGCGCGACGGTTTCGGGTTTCAGATAGTTGAGAAGCTCGCCGCCGGGAATGATCCACGGGCTGTCGGCGCGTCCCGGCACATGGAGCACCACGGCATGGATCGGTGCGGTGCACCAAGCCGCCGCGAAGCGCCCGGCGACGTGCTCCGGCGGCGCGCCTTCGAGATCCTTGATGACGACGACCACCACATCCACGCCCTCCTCCTCGTGGATCTTTGCGAGCGGATCCGAAATCGTCTTGAGGGTGGCGGAATCGAGTAATCCATCGGGATCAAACACCGATTGCGGAGGCCGCGCGCCGTATTCGAAATCCTCCACCTTCTCCGCGGCCAGCGAGACGGCCGCGAGAAGCATGAAGCAAAGCATGGAGAGACGCGCGGTCATGACTGGATCCTCGTCATGCGGCGCGAGACGCGGAGTTTCCACGCACGGCCCAGCGACGCTTCGCAGGCGTGGAAGAAACGCTGCACGGCTTTGGCGGATCTGCCGGACTTCCATGCCGGAGCCATGGCGGCGAGGATCCTTGTCCATTCGTCATGATCAATCCAGTGCTCGGCGGAGTAGCCGGGAACCACCGCGGCCTTGCCGCTGCAGGCGTCGATGAGCAACAGCACCGACCACGAGCGGTCCTGCGGACTTTCGTCCGCGGCAAGCGGCGCTGCGTTGAGCAACCAGAAACCAAACGTGGGAAGGTTGGTTCCGGGAGGGAGCACGACCGTGAAGACGTGGAAGCGGATTTGCGGATAGATGCGGCGGATCTTTTCGACGGCGGCCTCGATTTTCCGGGTCTCCTCCGGGCTCCAGAGCGCGGCCGCGTCCAACAGCGGCAACAGCGGTGGCGGCGGATCCGGAAACATCTCCATCGTATCTCCGCCGGTGAAACGGCAGGAGGGGCACCACTTCGCGTCCGCCGGAATCGATGCCGCACAGAGCGGACAAACCGGACCGGACGCGGGGGAACGTCCGCCGTTTCCGTTGCGGGCCTGCATGGCGCTGCTCATGATTCCAAACGGATGGCGGTGGAGCGGCCGTGGGCATCCAGGCCCTCGATGCGGGCGAACTCCTCGACGACGGGCAACGACGCTCTAACGGACTTCTTGTCGAGCCTGACGATGCTGGTGCGGCGCTGGAACTGGTCCGCGCGCAGACCGGAGAACGAACGGCCGGCACCGCCGGTGGGCAGCGTGTGGCTGGGTCCGGCCAGGAAATCCCCGACAGCGACGGGCGAGTCGTTGCCCAGATAGATCGCGCCCGCGGTGCGGATCTGCGGCAGCCAGCGCTTCTCGGCGGAGGTGATGAGCGAGAGGTGCTCCGGGCAGAAGACGTTGGAAATCGCGACGCCTTCCTCGAAGGACTTGAGATGCAGCAGGAAGGTGCCGGCTTTCAGGACGTCCCGGATGATCTTGCCGCGCGACAGGGTGGGCAACTGCTTCTCGATGGCTTTGACGACCTTGCCTAACAGCGCCTTCGAATCGGTGGCGAAGCCGACCACGCTGTCTCCGCCGTGTTCGGCCTGGGCGAGCATGTCCGCGGCGATGAAGCCCGGGTTTCCCGTCTTGTCGGAGAGGATGAGAATTTCACTGGGGCCGGGAAGAAGGTCGATGGAAACCGCGCCGACGAGCTGGCGTTTCGCCTCCACGACGAAGCGGTTGCCCGGTCCGAAGATGCGGTCCACGGGGCGGATCGTGCGGGTGCCGATGGCAAGCGCGGCGATGGCCTGCGCGCCGCCGATCTTGATGACTTCGGTGGCACCGGCGGCCATCAACGCATATAACAACGCGGGGTTGACCGATCCGTCCGGGCCGCAGGGTGTGGCGGCGATGATTTCCGGGACGCCGGCGGCCTGGGCGAAGCCCGCGGTCATCAGGGCGGTGGAAACGAGCGGAGCCTTGCCGCCGGGGACATAGACGCCCACGCGGTCGAAGGGGGTGAAGCGCTCGCCGACGGTGGCGCCTTCCGCGTTCCTGTAGGACCAGTCCTTGCGCAGGCTGTGTCTGGCGAAGACATGGATGTTTTTCAGGCTGCGCGCCACGGCGCGGCGCGTGGCGGGCGTGACGGCCTTTTTCGCGGCGGCGAACTCGGCCTCGCTGACGAAGAGCGTCTTGGTTGTTAGATCGGCATTGTCGAAACGCTTGGTTAGAGTGACCAGCGCTTCGTCGCCTTTCGATGCGACCTCGGCGATGACATCCGTCACGAGATCGCGGACTCCGGGCTCGGGCAGGGCGCGCCTGTTGAGGCGGCGGACAAACGTGGCGTATCCGGGATCGAGGTGGCTCAGGATTTTCATACGATGTGACGGCGGGGGAGAATGGACGCGCAAGCACCGTTCGCCAAGCATGATCCGGGCCCTGGCAGCCGAAATCATCGGATATCCAGTACACGAATCAGGGTGTTGAGCACCTTCTGCGCGCTGGCGGCATCGAGGTGGAGTCCGTCGGTGAATCCGACCTCACCGGGCGGCAGGCCATCGTTGAGATCCCACCACGACACGCCGGACCGGCATGCGAGAGCGCGCGGCAGTTTGGATTGCACGGAATCCGCGTTTCCCGCTCCGGGCGGCAACATCACGATGAAGACATGCCCGCCCTTGGCTTTCATGCGCTGAAGTATGCCGACGAGTTCATCCACCAACCTGGAAGCCTCGGCATCCAAACGGGGCTCGCCGGACGGATCGAGAACCGACGGTTTCGATGAAAGAGGGAGACAGTCTGGAGAAACAGGACCTGATGTGGATTTGCGTGCCATCAGCCACGAGTACCCGAATGCGGTGGGTCTCGCGGTGGCGCTGATGTTAGGAAAATCCGATCCCAGCCTGAACCAATCCGAGTCGATGGCCTTCGAAATTTCCTTTCCGCGCCCTTCGAGTTCGAAGGCCAGCGAGTTCGCCTCGATGACCAGCACCGGAGCGACGGGCAGAAGGCCGCGGTCCATGGCGCGAAGCGTGACCACCGCGCTGCCGCCATCACAGCCGAGATTGGCGACTCCCCTCACCCGTCCCGCGCGGTCGGCGAGACGGGCGGTCATCGAGGAACCGAGAAGCATGACGCGCGGGTAGTCGCGGGTTTCGGTCTGAAGGCGGGCGATCGAGGAGAAGTAGTTGGACTCGCTCTTCACGGTCTTTCCGCCGGAGTTGCGCAGCGCGAGCGTCTGCGCTCCGAAACAGGCGGAGAGGACGATGACGAACGCGACGGAGTAGGTGGACATTTCGTTGGTGTTAGAACTGGAAGTAGATGAATCCGCGCGGTGCGCCGGGATTGGTGACAACGAGGAAGACCATCATCGCGTGCAGCGCGCCTTCCGCGAGCGGATGACGGAACCACGCCGCTTGGTCCGGCAGGCGCTCCTTGAGCAAACCCCAGGCATGATAGAGCATCGCGGCTCCGCCATAAACGCACAGAGCGAAGAGCGGCTGGCCCGGCAGCTCCCATTTGCCGCAGGCGAGGCCTTTGAAGAACGCGGCGATGTGCGCCATGTCCGGCATGAGGAAGGTGAGCCAGAGGAAGGTCACGGCATGAAAGGTATAGAACCAGCCGAGCAAACCATGGAGCATAGATGTGGGTTCATCCGTGAGTTTCCCGCGCCTGCGGACGAGAAAACGCTCCGCCGCCAGAAACACGCCGTGAAGCGTGCCCCAGAGCGCGAACTTCCACTCCGCGCCGTGCCACAGGCCGCCAAGAAACATCACGAGAAACAGGTTCACATAAGTGCGGGCCGAACCCTTGCGGTTCCCACCTAACGGAATGTAGAGATAGTCCCGCAACCAGGCTGATAGAGAAAGGTGCCAGCGCCGCCAGAATTCGGTGATGCTGCGGGAGATGTAGGGGAAGTCGAAGTTTTCCGGCAGGCGGTAGCCGAACATCAGGCCCAGCCCGATGGCGATGAGCGAGTAACCCGCGAAGTCCGCGAAGATCTGGAAGCCGTAGGCATATAACATGGCCATCAACTGCACCGGACCGGCGGTTTCCAGGGACTTGATGCCGATGGTGAGCATGGCGGTCTGCTCCGCGAGATTGTCCGCCACGAAGATCTTGAGGAAATACCCGCCGACAAGGCAGCGGCGTACCTGCGGCCAGGGGATTTCACTCCAAAGTTTCGCGCGGATCTGGTCGATGAAATTGCGGGCCTTGACGATCGGGCCGGCGACAAGCTGCGGAAAAAAGATGATGTAGAGCGAGAGGTCCCCCAGCGATGACGCGCGGCCGGCACCCCTCTTGCCGAGACGGGTGCGCGTTTCCTCGCTGACCTGGCGGCGATGCACGTCCACCAGCAGGCTCAACGCATGGAAGGTATAGAACGAGATACCAATGGGCAGCGGGATCGACCGGATCCAGCGGACCGTGGATTCATCGATCATGCCGGATGGCAGCAGCCCAAGCAGGATGCCCGCGTATTTGAAGAACGCGAGCAGGGCGAGGTTCACGAACACCGCGCAGACGAGCCAGACGCTGGCGGCCCGTGATGCCGCCCGCTGGTGGGTGATGATCCGCTCCACCGCCAGGGCGTTGAAAAGGCAGGAGGTGCCCAGCAGGAGAAGAAGCCTTGGGTTCTCCCATGCGTAGAACACGGCGCTGGCCGAAAGCAGGACCGCGATCTGCCAGACCTTGGCGCGTTTACCGGCAAAGGGGAGATAGTACAATACCAGCGCGACCGCCAGCAGGACGAGGAACTGAACCGAGTTGAAAAGCATTCAGGGGGAGGCCATATCAAACCCTCCGCATGCGGACCACGCAACCCTCATTCGAAGCACGGCCACTACACGTTCGCGTAATGGAAAGCGGTGCTCATGGCGTGATCCACGCGCCCAATTTGCCTGAACCCGCTTGCATGCCCGCCAATTCGGCGGCATTCTTGGCCAGTCCCGTTGCGAACGATGTCATCCATTCTTTCCGATCCCCACAACCACGCTCCCGAGGCGACTCCGGATGACGAGTGGGGCGACGTCGAGGGGCTTTCCTCCACAATCAAGGCACCGGCCATCCTTCCACCCAAACGCACGAAGAACGAAACCGTTCCAGACGGGAGTGAGGAAGATGCTCCGGAGGGATTGCGCATCGAGTCCAAAGTGCAGGCCCGCGCCATCGGAAACACCGAACACCAGCTTGAGGTGCATGAACTTGCGGCAAACGTGATCCGCCTGGATCCCGTGGAGCCATCCGTGGTCAAAATGCCACGACAGGCGGTTCTCCATGAATTGCCCGCCGGATATTCGCTGACACGTCCGAAGGTGGATGTTGGTGTCGAGTGGGGCCGGGCAAACAAACATTCCATGCGCTGGATTCTCGGAATCAGCGCGGGAATAGGCATCCTGATCATATCCGCGGTGATGCTTCTGCCGAGGATCAACCGAAGCAATGCGTCGAACCCCGGCGCCATAGGCCTGGTGATGGATCCCGAGGAAAAAGTCGATGGGATCGAGGCATCCAACGAGCTGCTGGCCCGTCAGACGGAAGCCGAGCAGATATTCCGCGCCTACGCCACCGCCAGGCTGCCGCATGACATCCTGCCGCTCGTCCGGGACTCGAAGTCACTCGAGCCCATCATTCTGGCGAGCCACCATTCGGCCATGGCTCCAAGTGACTGGACCCCGCCGGCCAATGTCCGCTGGAGCGTCTCAAGCGGGGACGAGCACCCGTTTGCAGTTCTGGAAGGCTCGCTGCCAGGTTTCACCAAATTCTGCGCCTACATGATCCTTTCGAAAAACCGACTGCGGCTCGATTGGAAAGCCACCACCGGCTACGGCACCGCAACCTTCGCCGAGTTGGAGACCAACAAGGGAAACCCCGCTGAAATCCGCGGCAGCATCCTCCCGGCGGATTTTTACACCAATGTCTTTCCAGAGGCCGGATTTCATAGCTTCCAGCTTGTTTCACCCGACAACGAAAAGACCGTTTGGTGTTACACGCGCCGGGATCAGCCGTCCGACGCCGCGTTGGCACGGCTGATCTTTCATGGCGAGATCCTCGAGAGCGACACGGCTCCCAAAAAAGTCACGCTCCGCCTCCAACACGCACCTGCGGGATCCCTACCCAACCAATGGCTGATAGATGAAATTTTACACGCCGAATGGATCAACCTGAAATAGAAAACACCCAGTGAGTTCCCAAAACATCTTCTGGTTCCATTGTGGACGCTGCGGGACTTTGTTCCAGTCCTTCCCCGGTGACGTGGACAACCGACTGTGCTCGAATTGCGGATTTGATCCCAGCCTGGGACTGATGGAAGCCCCATCAGCGGCACCGCTGCCAACCGGGTCGGAAACACCCGCCGACAGGGAACGATCCGACGATTCAAGAAACAGCGGCAGGCACACCTTCCGAAAACGCAGACCCAAGCACCTGATGCTGAAACTCGCCTGCGCCTGGTTGTTCGTTCTCGCCGTCATCGTCATGGGAGCCCGGCATTACTTCCCTGAGAATAAAATCGCCGAACAAGCAGCTCCGCCGAAAAACATCAAGGAAAGCTCCAACGAGGAACAGGTCGTTTACAACGACGCATGGCAGGAATGCGCCAATGCGCTTTCGGGGTTCCTATCCGCAGGCACACCGGAAGCCCGCAACCAGTTCGTCCTGCAACCGGTCACAACCGCATCACGGATGGCGAGATTCTACGGACTCAATCCCATCGTCGGCATTGATCCCGCGAACCTGACCTTTACCGAGCATGCGGTGCTGGACATTCCGGGTGGCAAAGAACTGGAATCGATCTGGACGGTGAAGGACGGCCGCAGGATTGACGCCGTCTTCCGTCTGGAAAACGGAGAATGGAAACTCGATTGGGATCATTTCGCCCGTTACAGCGATTATCCTTGGGCGCTCTTTCTGGCAGGCACCGGTATCGAGGAAGGCGAATTCCGGCTCCTTGCCCGCGAGCGTCTGGCAGAGGACCGGAAAACCGCCGAAAGCATCAGTATCGTGCTTTACTCGCCAAGATTCGGCAACCCGAGCGATGCCGGATTCCAGTCCCCGGAGTTTCTTGTGTCACGCAACACCAGGGATGGCCAGCTCCTGGATGCCGCGTTCAAACTCGCACGCGAGAAAAAGAAGGTGTTCGGTTCGACCACCTCCAACATTGATCCCGAAGGCATGATCCGTGTGCGTGCCAAAATCCGGCGCACCGAGGTGAACATGGAACGCAGGTTTGAGATTTCCAAACTCATCGCATGCCATTGGTATTCCGTGGATGATCCAGGCGTGGAACCGCTCGTCCGCTCCAACTCCAAAGAGCCGTCCACCGACAAGTCCACGGATCACTGACCCAACCCGTCCGCGCCATGGAGAACCCAGACCCGTGAGATCCCGGCATCTAATGGTTTGACGGTATCCTGCCATGACATAAAACCCAGTGCCATGAACCGCCGTGATCTGCTCCGACTTTCGCTGATGGCAACGCTGTCGATGCAAGCGACATCTTCTCTTCTGGCAGGACCGACAAAGAAAAGTTCAGGAAAAAACTCTGCGGGCTCAGCCAAAAAGGGTATTGGACTTGGACTCAAATCACCCAACTGGGACCAGAAACTCAAGGATCTCAATTGCAAGTGGACGTATTCTTGGACTTCGGGTTTTCCCCAGAGGCCATTGAGAAACGTTGCCTACGTGCCGATGATCTGGGGCAAGCGGGAAGACGATGCCGCCATCGCCATGGCGGGAAAGAACGCGAAACGCGAACGATGCGACGAACTGCTTGGATTCAACGAGCCTGATCACAGCGACCAGGCGAACATGACCGTCCAGGACGCGCTCGCCAAATGGCCGCATCTTGTAAAGACCCGGCTTCGCCTTGGCAGCCCGGCCTGCGCCAATCCCGAAGGCGAATGGATGACTTCATTCATGAAGGCCGCCAAGGAACAAGATCTCAGGATCGATTTCGTCTGCGTCCATTCCTATGGCGGCGATAACGCAACGGCATTCATCGAGCGCATGAAGAAAATCCACCAGCTTTATGAAAAGCCGATCTGGATCACGGAATTCGCGGTGGCGGACTGGAACGCGCACATCACCGGCACGAACAAATTCAAGCCAGAAGACGTGCTCCGCTTCATGGAAGCAGCGCTGCCTGAGCTCGACAAACTGGATTTCGTGGAGCGCTACGCATGGTTTCCCACTCTACCCGGTAGCGAGCGGCTCGGGCCAAGCGCGCTTTACGACGAAACGGGCAAGCTCACCCGCCTTGGCGAGTGCTATCGTGATGCGTGATCCCGTTCGTTTTCGCGATGGACATGATTCATCGCACGAACGCCGCAACAAGCGTTGGAACCAGACGTCTGAAACTGCGATGTGCTGGACATCCGGTCCTTCGCCATGGGATCAGGAAGCCACATACCGCCGGATTTCAAAACAAGACGCGAAGGAACCAATCCTTGATCGCCGGACCAGGTTGGCTTACCTCCCTCTTCCCGCCACAACAGCCCACGCCTGAACGTTCCCATGAGCACCACCCTTCCCGTCGAACACAACGATCCGGTCAACGCACGGATTCTCGCGATTTCCGAAGACTTGATCGCCGGATTCCAACGCCAGCCGTTCCACCTGATCGCGGAAAAATCCGGTGTGCCGCTCGATACGGTCTTGGAACGCATCAAGGCGATGGTCCAGGCAGGCGTCATCCGCCGTGTCCGCCAAACCCTTCTCTCCACCAAACTCGCCCATGGTGCCCTCGTCGCCTGGAAGGTGCCGGAAGAGAAGCTCAACGACGCCTTCGATTTCATGTCGAAACAGGATCCGTTTTCCGGCCATGTCGTCATCCGCTCGACGGACAGCGTCGTTTCCGGCTCGGGCTACCGACTCTGGACGACCCTGAAAGTGCCGGTGGGCGAGTCGATCGATCACCATGCGACAGCCCTGCTTCGTCTGACGGGAGCCACGGAATACCTGCTCATGCCCGCTAACGGCGTCTTCGCTCTCGGCGTCGGCCACACCCGCCGCAAGACCCTCGAACCGGGCGACAAGTCCGACGATCCCGCCGTGATGATGACCACCGCCACCGTCGAGCTCACTCCGGAAGAGTGGAACGTCCTGCTCGCCTTGAAGGAGGAACTCACTCTCGATGAGATTTGCGAAACCCCTTGGAACGAACGTTCGAAAATTGCCGGAGTCACGCTTGAGAGATTCCATGAAGTTGCCGAAACACTTAATCACAAGAAGGTTATCGGCAGATTTTCCACATTTCTCGAACACGTCAAACCATCCGCAACCGGCGAACGGGTGACGCGTTTCAATGGACTGTTTCATTGGGCTGTTCCGAAAGGCCGCGAGATTGAAGGGGGTGCCGAGGTGGGTCGCCACTACTGCATGACCCACTGTTACTGGCGCGAAGGCGGCCCCCAGTTCGGCAATGTGAACATCATGGGAGTGGTGCACGGAACCGAGAAAGATCGCGTTCTCGAGCACAAGGCCGCCATCGACCGCCATCTTGAGTCAGTAGGCATTCCGGTCTCCTACACGAACGTGTTCTGGGGAGGCCGATCGGAAATCAAACCTTCGGAAATCTCGCCGAAGGTTTATGCCGGCTGGCATGCCCAACACAGCGCCTGAGACCGGCCGCGGGATGCGTTACGGAAGCGGCGCAATCTTTTCCTGAAATCCGCAAAATTTTCGTGAATCCCCGGCGGGATCATGCTGGAGTCTCAGCAATCCATGCAGGCGACTCTTTTACCTCCGAGAAATCCAGCTTTCTGCGCACCCATCACCTCCAACCGCGACCTGGGAGCCTGCCTCATCGCGAACATCCCGATGAAGGAGCTGCTTGCGGTGGATTTGCGCCGGGCTGGCCTGCAACTCGTGGAACCCGATGAAGCGGAACCCCGCGCGCTGCGCATTCCGATCGACAACTGGATCGAACTGGGTGCCCTGCTCCTTCTTGGAAGAAATCCGAATGCGGCATGCCTGATGGACGGCGAAGGCAATCTTCTGGCATGGAAGGGCTCGGCGAATCCAGAGGAGTGCATGGAAAAAATCGTCACGGACGCCAATTGCTTCCCGGTGATTTATCCTTGGGATCTTCTCCGGATGAACGAGGAGGTTCTCGCGCTGATGGATGAAACCTCGCTGCTTGGGGAAGTCAGCCCGCTGGCAAGCCTCTCGGGAGTGATTCGGCTTGGAAACGGTTCGCGAATCCTGCCAGGCACGGTCATCGAGGGGCCGGTGCTCATCGGTCCTAACAGTCAGATCGGCCCTAACGCCTTCATCCGCGGAGCCACCAGCATCGGCGCGAACTGCTATGTCGGTAACGGTGCCGAGGTCAAAAACTCGATCGTTTACAACAACACCTATATTTCCCGCCAGTGCTATGTGGGTGACTCGATCATCGGCACACACGTCACCCTTGGCGCCGGCACCTGCACGGAAAACCACCGGCACGACGGCAGGCACCACGTTTCCATGATCCAGGGCAAACCGGTGAACACCGGAAGGCTCAAGCTGGGAGCCATTCTAGGAGACGGCGTCCGCACCGGGGTGAACACCTCCATCGAGGCGGGAGTGAAAATCGGAATCGCCCGCACCACATCCCCGGGCTCCGTGGTCAGCAAGGACCTATTGTGACATATTCGTCACAAGCGACGGGTTCTCGCCAGCGCATACCGCCCACTATCCTGCCGACGCAATGCATCGCATTCTGATCGTAGAGGATGAACAGGACATCGCCGACCTGATCGGATTCAATCTCGAGAGAGCCGGGTTCGAAGTACTCAAGGCCCATGACGGCGTGGAGGGCACCGAGACCGCCATGCGGGAACGACCGAACCTGATCGTGCTGGACCTCATGCTTCCCGGCCGGGATGGATTTTCCGTGTTCCGCGAGCTGAGACGGGATCCCCGCACGGCGAAAATCCCGGTCATCATGCTCACCGCCCGCGCCCAGACCGAAGACCGCATCCAGGGGCTCGAAGCGGGAGCGGACGATTATCTCACCAAGCCCTTCAGCCCGAAGGAGCTCATGCTCCGCGTGCAGGCCGTGCTCAAACGCTCGGACTCGCCTCCCGGCACGGTGCATTTCACACACGGACCATTCCGCTTCGACAAGAACGCGCTGAAATTCTACATCGAGAACGAGCCGTCCGAACTGACCTCCACCGAGTTCAAACTGCTGCTTTTCCTCTGCGAGCGTGCCGGCAAGGCGCAGGACCGCAACGATCTCCTCCGCACCGTATGGGGCTACAGTGACGCCGCGCACAGCCGCACGCTGGACACCCACATGAAGCGGCTCCGACAAAAACTCGGCACCCACGGAAACTGGATAGAAACCGTGCGCGGAGTCGGCTACTGTGTCTCGAAAGCCGAGGCATGATCACTGAAATCGCCATCACCACCGCGTTAGCATCGCTTGCCACCCTGGCGTTCATCAAGTCCCGGCACCGCGCCTACCGTGAAAAAACCGAATCAGAGATCCGTTCCATGAAACTTCGATTTGAAAAGGACCTCATGATCGCGCAGGTGGAGCGCAGCAAGTTGCTCGACGCCCTTGGCGACGCATTTCTGCTAGTGGACTCGGGGGCCATCATCCGCTACGCCAACGCCGCGGCCTGCGATCTCTTCGGAGGACGCGAACTCGTCAACCGCCCGGTTCTCGATGCCTTCCTCGACCCACGCCTGACCGAGCCCCTGCTGCGCTGCATTCAATCCGGTGAACCCGTCCAGTCACGCCTGGTCCTCACCCGCCAGAACTCCCCCCGCGGTGATGCGGAAACTCGCGCCAACAACGCATGGGTCATCGACGCCGCCCGGCTGCCCGCTCAAGCCGGGGAGGACCCTACCACCCGCGTGATCATCCGCGACGTGACGACCGAGCATCAGACCGAGCAGATCCGCAAGGACTTCGTGGCAAACGCCTCCCACGAACTCCGCACACCGATGGCCATCATCAATGGCTATCTGGAAAACCTGCTGGACGAAGACATGATCCTGGAACCGGCCACCGCCCGCCATTTCCTCTCCATCATGCGCAAGCACTCGGACCGCATCTCACGCATCGTCGAGGACATGCTGGTCATCTCCCGTCTGGAATCCGGCGAGGCGAACTCACTCAAAGTGGAACCCTTCCGCCTGCGGGCCTGCATCAACGACGTGCTGGAGCGGCTTGAATCGGTGATCCGCAGCCAGAACGCCGAAATGCTCGTTCTAACACAGGATGACAGGTTCATCATCCAAGGTGACCGTTTCTACTGGACGCAGGTGCTCTTCAATCTCGTGGAGAACGCGCTGAAACAAAACCCGCATCCCGGGCTGCGCGTGGAGATCGGTTGCGAGGAAACCGCCGAAGGCTGCCGGATCTGGGTGGCGGACAACGGAGTCGGCATTCCAAGCACGGACCTGCCGCATATTTTCCGGCGCTTCTATCGGGTGGAGAAACACCACTCGCAGAAGGAAATCAAGGGCACCGGCCTGGGGCTTTCCATCGTCAAGCGCGCCATTGAAGCGCACGGAGGAACCATCAGCGTCACCTCGGTGCCAGGCCGTGAAACGAAATTCCTCATCACCCTGCCAAAGCCCCATGCGCTCGATGCGCAGCCGGCGGCTTGATCACCTCACCGGCAACGGCGGCAAAAACCGCGCATGGCATGTTTTCTCTTCTCCCCGGCGGCGACTTGGTTAGTGTTTGCCGCATCAAATGAGTCACCCGCACACGAACGACGTCCTCAACCAGTTGATCAGGGACGCTTTCGCAAGCTCCGCCACCGATGTGTTCATCATCGAGGGCGAGCCGCCGCGCATCCGCCACGACGGGGATCTGGTGGTGCTTCATCCCGGGCCGATCTCACGCCATGCGATGGAGGAGTTCTGGCTGTCCTGTGGCATCGACCATAAGACCAAACCGGAAGCGGACATCTCGTGGCGGGTCCCTGAAGGCAGCCGCCTGCGCGTGAACCTCTATCACACCCTCGGTCGCCTCGGAGCCGTGCTGCGGCCCATCCGCAACCAGATCCCTCCGCTCGCGGCGCTTGGACTGCCGTCCGAGCTGTTGGAATCATGGATGCAGCGCCGCTACGGCCTGATGCTGGTCACGGGCCCCACCGGTTCCGGCAAATCCACCACCGTCGCTTCCTGCCTGGACTGGATCAACCGCAACCTCGCCCGTCACATCGTGACGCTTGAGGATCCCATCGAGTATCTTTTCGAAAACGAACTTTCGTTTTTCTCCCAACGCGAGATCCGCCAGGACTCGGAGAGTTTCGCCACCGGCCTGCGCGCCGCCCTGCGCCAAAGCCCGGACGTGCTTTTCCTCGGGGAGATCCGCGATCCGGAGACCGCCATCACCGCGCTGCATGCCGCGGAAACCGGGCACCTCGTGGTTTCCACCATGCACAGCAGCAGCGTGGTGGACACCCTCGACCGCTTCTCCCACCTGCTGAAATCCGAAACCTCGGGCGCGCTCAACCTGCTGGCCTCCCAGTTGGTCGGCATCATTTCCCAGCAACTGCTCCCCCGCCTCGGCGGCGGAGTGTTCCCGGCCCTCGAATACCTTCAGAACGAAGCCGCCACCCGCCGTTGGATTCTCGAAAACAAGCTGACGGAACTCCAAGACCACATGCAGAAATCCAACGGCCTCACCAACTGCTCGCTGCTGGATTATCTCGTCGCCTCCGCGCGCCAGGGATTCGTCGATATGGACGTGGCACGCTCGGCCTGCGCAAGACCGCAGGATTTTGATCGCGCGATGCGCGGAATTTCCTGATCATCCCGCCAGCCCATGACCAGCGATATCACCGAATTCCTGAGAAACACCGTCGCCCACGGCGGATCGGACCTGCATCTCAGCGCTTGGGCACCCGCATGCGCCCGGGTCAGCGGCACGCTCGTTCCCTTGAGTGAGGAAATACTGCCTCCCGAAGTGGTCCGCGAGCTCATCATCGACACGCTCACCGAATCCCAGCGCGCCACGCTGGAACAGGACTGGGAGCTCGACTACGCGCTGCAGGTGGAAGGCGTCGGACGCTTCCGCGGCAACGTTCACATGGCCCGTGGCAACGTGGAGGCCGCCTTCCGTTTCATCACCCAGGAAATCCCCGAGCTCGAAACCCTCGGCCACCACGACGTCGTCCATGAATTCTGCAAGCTGCGCGGCGGACTCATCCTCGTCACCGGCATCACCGGCTCGGGCAAATCGACCACCCTCGCCTCGATGGTCAAGCGCATCTCGGACACCCGCAGCGGCGTGATCATCACCCTCGAGGATCCCATCGAATACAGCTACCACCACAGCTCCTGCCTGATCAAACAGCGTGAGGTCGGCGGAGATACCAAAACCTTCCCGCGCGCGCTCCGGCAGGCGCTCCGGCAGGACCCGGACGTCATCGTCGTTTCCGAGCTCCGCGACCTCGACACCATCCGCATCGCCCTGACCGCCGCGGAAACCGGGCACCTCGTGCTCGCCACACTGCACACCTCGGACGCCCCGCAGTCGATCGACCGCCTCGTCGATGTCTTCCCTGCGGACCAGCAGCCACAGATCATCGCGCAGATCTCCAGCTCGCTGGAAGGCATCATCTGCCAGCGGCTCATTCCCCGCGCGGACGGGCAGGGCCGCGTGCTCGCCTCCGAGGTCCTGGTCCCCAGCCACGCCATCCGCAACTGCATCCGCGAGCGCAAGCTCGAACAAATCGTCGGCCTGATGGAAATCGGCCACCGCGAGGGGAACCGCACCATCGACATGAGCGTCGGCGCGCTGTTTGAAGCCCGCATCATCACCCGCGAGGAAGCCATTTTCCACAGCCGAGAGCGCAAGGCCTTCGAGCTACCCGTAGAACCCAAGAAAACCAAATCGATCTGGACCTGAACCATGGAAGCACCGAGCCCCCGATACATCCTCACACGCGCGGCGTTTTTGATCGCGCTCCTTGTCGCCGTCCTCTTCGGCTACAGTTTCTTCAAGAAGTTCCAGCGCAGGTCGGCCATCACCGACGAGCTCCAGTCCATCACCAGTGACAGCTCGTTCTTCCAGCAGTTCTACGCTGCGGACGCCCGCAAGTCACTCATCCGCGCCATCGGCCTGATCGCCGAGGCGAACGGGCTCGGTGTCCCTCCCGAAAAAGCCATCGACCGTGGCATGGGCCTCAAGGACAAGTGGTTCGAAAACGAGCTCGAAAAAAGAGACCCACCCACACGCGAGAAAATCATCCGCACCTGCCTGCGCAGCAACTACGAGAACTTCCTGAAAATGGGCTACATCGGTGACTTCCACACCCTCGACGCCATGAAAAGCGGCGAACTCCCGCCGATTCCCTCCGGCCCCAATGTCGGCCGCCTTCCGGAGATCGCCAACCTGATCAGCTCCGAAATCTCGCCCGGCATGGAGAAAGTCATCGCCAATCTCGAAATCCGCCCGCCGCAGAGCGAGCCCACCAAACCCACCGACATCCAGATCGCCGCCGCCAAGCAACTCGCACGCGATCTTTCCGACGCGCGCATCATCGAGGAACCCGTCCGCGACCGCATCATCAAGGCGCTCGCGAAGACTCCCTGATCTGGCGGAACTTCCGCATCCATCGCCCCGCTCGTTTAGTCGGCGATGTGCCAGAGGGTGGAGCCGGAAATATTTTCCACCCCATCGGGGCGACGCATACCAGCCCGGGGCAACGCCCTGGATATGAATCGTGCATGATTGATCCTAAAAACCAAAATGAATTTGCACAGGAGGCAACGGAGAGAACAGAGAATCAATCATTTGGATCCGGAAACGTGATGCCTTGGCGCAACTCCAGCAGATGAGTCAGTCAATCCCTGGAAACCGTTCACTCTCTGTTTCCTCTGTGATCTCCTGTTCAACCATCTTCCTTTCCAAGTTGATGCGTTCTGAAGGAACGCCGCATCGGGGGCCACTTCGACAACATGCGGCTGATTGAGTTTCCCGTGTCTCGCCTTCCTGCGGGAATGGAAGCGCAGCGAACATGGACAGGAGCGAACGCGACGTGCCCGAAGGGTGAGGCGTAGCCGAATCAAATCGCCCCCATCCGCCTCCTGCGCGGACCACCATGAACTCACCCCACACATGATATCCCATTCCACTCCACCAAGCGGCACCACAATCGAAGTGCCGGGAGAATGTGCGCCCGCAAACCACCTCCAAACCCATCACTTCCCGTCTATATCGTTTGCCAAAAGTAATTGCCGAAACCTCCTTCCGCTTGTGCCGCCAAGAGTTTGTCGGGAGTCCAAGCTTCAGCTTGTCTCCGCGAAGACAAGCTGAAGCTTGGACTCCTGACCGCCGCCAAATGGGTAACACGCAATCCAATTACGGCATTTTATATTGGAAAACGGTCCAAATTCGGAAGTCCACTCAGTTCCCATCTCAAATCCCGCGCCACGCCACCGTC
>CANBTO010000033.1 GCA_947372405.1 Verrucomicrobiaceae bacterium | reverse complement strand
CCAACGAATGATGGAGCCTTCACCTCGACGAGCTGCCGGCTTTCCACTTCGTGCAGGAAGATTTCATCCGCTTCAAACCCGGCTTCCAGCGCCTTCACGACCTCTTCACCCGTGCCGTCCACCCACAGCAAAGTCTCGAAACAATCGCCGAACATCGAAACGCCGAAGCCATCGAGTTCGATGACCTCCATCATCCCGCCGCCCGTCGAAATCGCGTGCAGCGTATGGGTTTCGCGATCGCCGCGCAGCGTCAGCCGGTAAGTGTTGGGATGGGGGTCTCCGGCATCCACGGTTTCGATGGCGATGCGGACTCCCGTTTCGCGCAGGGTTTGAAACGAACCGGGAAGGCGTGCGTCCGCCGCGTCCCAGCCCATCAGGCCGCCGAACAATCCCATGTCCGAGCCCTGGGTGTCGTGGGTGGTCGGCAGCGAGCCGTTGCGGTCGAACTCCACCAACACATCGGTGAATTCGCTATCCATCAGTTCACGGGCCAGACGGCCGATCCTCAATGCGGCGGCGCAATGGGAACTCGATGGTCCGCGCATCACGGGACCGATGACGTCGTTGAAAATGCTTACGATCATGGGATTCTATCAGTTGCTGTTCCAGTTGAAGGATTCGCCCTTGGCGGCTTTCGCCTCGCGGACGGTTTTTTGATAGCGGACTTTCACAGGCTCGCCGGAGAGCGAGTGAACGACCGCCTTGGTGAGTTTGCCATCATTCCAATCGATGTCCACGACATACCCGCCACGCGCCCGCAGTCCGCTGACGGAACCGCTCGGCCAATCCTTCGGCAGGGCCGGCAGCAGGTGGATCTCGCCGTTGCCCGACTGCATCAGCATCTCGGCGATGGCCGCGGTGGCTCCGTGGCTGCCATCCACCTGCGCGGCGCGGAAACATTTCGAGAACAGGTTCGGATTCGTTTGCAGCGCGATCTGGCGATCCAAGCAGCGCAAGGCGTGGTCGCCGTCGAAAAGCCGCGCCCAGCAGGCCGCTTTCCATGCCATGCCGAAACCGGTGCCTTTGTCACCGCGCTCATTAAGGGAGACTTTCGCCGCCTCGGCCAACTTCGGCGTTGAAGCGGGAGTGATTTCGTGTCCGGGGAACAAACCAAAGAGATGCGAGATGTGGCGGTGTTGCTCTTCGAGTTCGTCCCAATCTTCGAGCCATTCCTGGATCTGGCCGCGCTTGCCGATCTGCATTGGAGCGAGGCGCTTGCGTGCCGCCTCCACCTTGTGTCCAAACTCCTCGTCCACGCCGAGGATCTTGCCGCTTTCGATGGTGGCCTCGAACAGTTCGCGCAGGATGCCCATGTCGATGGTGGAGCCGGCGCAGATCGTAGTGCCCGGCATGTCGAAATCCATTTCCTTCGAATGATACGGTCCGTTGCCGGGATAAGCCGGGAAGTTTTCCGGCGATCCGGATGGGTTGGTCACCAGCCATTGGTGTTTCGGTTCCTCCATCAGAGTTTCGAGGAAAAACTGCGAGGCTCCCTTGAACAGCGGCTGCACGTCCTTGAGAAACTCCTTGTCGCCGGTGTAGAGGTAGTGCTCCCACAAGTGGGTGCAGAGCCACGCGCCACCGACGCTGAAGGTGCCCCATGGTGCTCCGTCCATCGGTGCCGCGTGACGCCATTGGTCCGTGTTCTGATGGAAAACCCAGCCGCTCGCGCCGTAGTGGACTTTGGCCACCTTGGTGCCGGTTTCGGAGAGTTCCTTGATCATTCTAACAAGCGGCTCGATGGTTTCCGGCATCGCCGCGACCTCGGCGGGCCAGTAGTTCATCTCCGTGTTGATGTTGGTGGTGAACTTGGATTCCCACCACGGATTCATGTCCTCGTTCCAGATGCCTTGAAGGTTCGCCGGTTGGCAACCCGGACGGCTGCTGCCTAACAAAAGATAGCGGCCGTATTGGAACATCAGCGCGGCAAGTTGTGGATCCTTGGCGGGAACGTGGTCCTTCAGGCGGAGATCGGTCGGCAATGAAGAGACTTCGGTCTGGGGAAGGTTCAAGCTGACGCGACCGAAGAACTTCTTGTGATCGGCCACGTGGTGTTCGCGAAGTTTTTCAAACGGCATGTCGCACAAATGGGTGAAGTATAACGCCACCCGCGCCGCCGGATCGGCAGTGATGTCGTCGTAGCGCTTGAAGTTGGTGGCCGCCGCGATCACCAGCGTCACCGAATCCGCTCCTTCGATGGTGACGGCATCTTTACCGGCGAACTTTTTGCCGCCCTCGAAGTAAACCTTGACGCGGCCCTCATACTTGACACGGCCCGAAACGCCTTGGTCGGTGCTGGTTTTCCCGGTCAGCACCAACTCGCCGTTCGGTGTGACTTCCGTGGCGAACTGCTCGTCGCCGGGTGTCTTGGTGTTAGGGATGCCCGCCAGTTTCGCCTTCATGTGGATCGCGCCCGGCTTGTCCGCCGAAATGCGGACCACGATCACCTGGTCCGGCGCGCTGGAAAACACCTCGCGTTTGAAAGTCACGCCGCCGACCTGATAGGTCACGCCTGCCACCGCTTGTGCGAGATCCAGATCGCGGCGGTATCCGGTCGCCTTGTCGTGGCCGGGGAACTCCAACAACAGATCACCGAGCGGTTGATATTTCATCTGCCCGGCCGGGTTTCCGAGCATGGTCTTGTTGAACAAAGCCTCCGCCTCCATGTATTTTCCTTCGAAAACCAGACGCCGGATTTCCTTCAGCGACTCCGGCGCGACCGGGTGCGTGGGATCATAGGGGCCGCCGGTCCAGATAGTCTGCTCGTTGAGGTTGATGCGCTCGTTCGCCGTCGCACCGAAAACCATCGCGCCGAGACGACCGTTTCCGACCGGGAGCGCCTCCACCCACCTGCTCGCGGGTTGCGCATACCACATCGTCGTCGATGCCGCACCGGGTGGTAGTGCCGGGGCTTTCGTGGTCGATGGTTTCTCCTCCGACTTCAGCGGTCCCCAGATGGTCTTCATCAGCTCGTAAATCGCCGGCTCCGCGGTCATCAGCTCCGCCCGGTTGAACGGAAAGAAATCATTGGTGCCGAAATACGACTCCGTCATCTCCGCAAAGAACTCCTTGTGGTCCGTGAGCCCGTAGTGGCGGACGCGCTCGCCGGTGATCAGCAGTGCATTGTTGCCATGGCCGCTTTCCTTGTAGCTCTTGTAAACGTCCCGAATCCGCGCCTCGTCGAAACCGAGCACCTGGTCGTGGTAGGCGTGCGCCAGTTCGTGAAGCACGCACCACGGCTGCACGTTGATCTGGCGCTCGTCCAGCAACTCCTCGGCCACCGGAATGTGGACGCACTGCGCGAGATCCACCGAGTAACCGTTCTCCTTCAGCCACTCAGGCTCCGAGTGATACTGCATCGGCACCAGCTTGCCGTGGCTCATGTCCAGGACGATCCGGACTTTCTGGAGCTCCGCGAGGCAATGCGGACGGACCACCGCCTTGATGTCAAACAACCGGGCCTCCAGGTTCTTGAGAATCTGTGCGCCCAGCTCCTTGTGCTCCGGGCTCAGCAGGCGGTCGTCGATGCGGATGGTCCAGCCCTCGATCACACGCTCGGTGCGGGACGTCGGTTTCGGTGCGTCCACCGGCTCCTTGGCGGCGTGGGCGGAAAGGCAGAGGCCCAGGGACAGGGCGCTTCCAAAAAGCAGTCGGGGAATGGTCATGGCTCGGATTGAATTTCGCGCGGCAGCATTCGCAAGGAATCCGGCGCTGCCAAGTGAATCATGGCTGCCCGCACGGCTTTTGTGGCGAGCGAGGCCGCGCGGGAGGGGAAATGCGCCCTCACAGACAAGCCGTTATGTTCGATCCGAAGCTCGAACTCAGTTTGCAGGCTTTCCGCTGTCGGATGCGGCGGCTTCTGGCATTTCTTTGATTCCTTGAGTGAAGACTTCATGTGCTTTTCGGAATCTCTCAGGCTGGCCCATTGCCGCGACCAAATCGGAAACTAGTCCCAATACCCTCTGGGTGTGTGGATCGCTCGTTTGGGCGGCGTCTCCCAGATCGCTCTGAAGTTCCCGAACATATTGGTTATGATAATCTGCCCTTCCAGATTCGATTCCGAGTCTTACTCCAATAGTCAAGCCCAGCAATCCCACTACCAGGACGACTGCGAAAGCTACGATGGATTTTGTTCGTTTCTTCATTCTTACAGAACGTCGAGGCCTGGCAGCCCGCTACCGGGGGCGCCCTTCCGCAACAGGGTAATGGGTTTTTGTCTGGAGGGTCATTTCGAATCGGAGCTGGCAGCAGGCTGTTGGCCACCGTGTGGTTCCGCTCTTTTCGTGATCGTGCCATGGGCTATCGGGCTGCGGTGATTCCTCGGAATCCGATTCGGGATGATTGGAATCCGAATCGGTGGCCATGACGTTCCACAAAAAGGCCCAAACTTATGGTCGCCGTAAATCCATACTTGAGGGTCATCCGGGTCTCCTTCGAGATCCACCAGATTCTTGCTGTATGCAATCCGGTCTGTAACCTCCTCCTTCCACTGCTTTTCGGAATAACCATCTCCGAACGTGATCACCCGGCCGTCAGCCAATTCAATCTGATGCCCGTTGATTCGCTCGACTTTGATTGGCGAACGCAAGTCCGTGTTGTCGACTCGGACAGGGTAGGAAATCCCGATGATTCCCGTGAATATTCCTGTTACGAGAGTAGAGATTGCAAGGAGACTTCCGAAGATGATGCCGTTGCGCGAGATCATGATTTCAAATAAGGACTGCAACGGAATGATGGGTTCGATTCGCTGATTTCACAAGGGTTTTAGGGAAACGGGTGGGCAGCAATCTAGCAACCCCGACTTGTCGGGGTCGCAAACTACGGAGGCCAGCCAGTGACTCTCACAGAGCGACGCTACAGGTTTGGCTCCCCGCGCGGCGTGCTGGAAATGGCGGGCGCGCGGTGGCCGTCAGGGTGCTCTGCGACTCGCTGCAGGGGTCGAATTCCTATGGGGATGACAACCCGGGGGCTCGTCTCGTGTGCTCCTCGACGCGGGACTACTGGCTCCGATCCCTGGCGGGATCAAGAAAGCGCCCCCGATGATTTTCCTCAAGTAACCGTATCCAATATGGCATTGAAGGAAGCTGGATGGACCCGCCGATTGCTCCCTCGGGCGCATCAAAGCCAGAAAAACCCATCGTTGCGTTGGTTTCGCGGAAAACGCGGAGCGGAAACCCCGTCCCCGACCTTCCGTCCGCGCCATCGACAACGACCTAACAGCAGGAACCGCGCGGTCTGCGGGTAGGTCCGAAAGCCTGCACGGACCGCCGCTATGGAGTGGTCAATTGAGCGACGTGACAAGCGGTGGCGGCTGTGTTTTGCTGCGGCATGTCGTTTTCCCTGCATCCGCGTCTTGCTGCCGGCGGTTTCGAATTGGGCCGCATGGGCGGCTGTGTCCTGTTGTTGAAAGACAATGCGATGTTTCCATGGTTCCTGTTAGTGCCGGAGGTGGAGGAGGGGATCGAGGACCTGCACCAGCTTGCGCTTTCGCGATACGACGAGGTGATGGGTGCGGTGAGGCGGGTTTCTGAATTCGTGGCTGGGTATTTCTCGCCGGAGAAGCTGAACGTCGCGTGCATCGGCAACCAGGTGCGGCAGATGCACATCCATATCGTGGGCCGTTCCAGCAATGATGTGGCGTGGCCGGGGACGGTGTGGGCTTTCGACGGGAAGAAAAGTTATACGGAGGAAGAGGTCGCGGGGATCCGGGTGGCGGCGGTGGAAGGCCTGCGGCTTTCGTGAGATGCGGGGGTTTTCAGCGTGCATTCTTACGGAGACGGCGCATGCTGCGGCATGCTTGCAGGATTTCATGCGCTGTTGCCGGCATCCGGATGTTTGATCGCGGATAATCTCTCGTTGGCCTCCGGAAGGGAGCATGTGTTTCCGCGACACACCGCATGGCTGGTGGCGGTTTTCGGGGTGCTGCCGGATGTGTGTTGTCCGCACATCTCGCTGGAGGCGCGCTGTGCCAGTTGGTCGCACACGGTCTGGTTCATGGCAGGGCTCGTCGGGATCGTGGCGATGGTTTCGATGTATTTCGAAAAAGGCTACCGGCTGCGCGTGGCCTTGGTCTGCTGGGTGGCGTCGGCGTTGCATCTTGCGGCGGATGCGATTTCCGGCGGCATCGCGTGGCTGTATCCGTGGCGCAACGATGTGATCGGCAGCAGTTATATCCCGCCGGATGACTGGATGTGGTATGACGCGGGTTTCATCCTGTTCACATGGTTTCTGGTCCGCGTGCTTCCCCATCTGGAGGCGCGCTGCATCCGCAGGGCATCGAGACCGGACAATTCCTGATTCTCACCATGAAACTCCTCGCCATCCTGTTAGCCAGCCTGCTGCCGCTGTGTGCGGAGACGGGAGAAAAGATCGTCAGCGCCGCGCGCAGCCAGGTGGGCGTGACGCTTTCCTACGATCCCGCATACATGAGCCTCTCCTATCCGAACGGCGATGTGCCGAAGGACCGGGGCGTTTGCTCGGATGTGGTGATCCGGGCGCTACGTGAGGGCTTGTCCGCCGATCTCCAGAAGCTCGTACATGAGGACATGCGCGGCCATTTCTCCGCTTATCCGCAGCAATGGGGGCTCTCACGACCGGACCCTAACATCGACCACCGCCGCGTGCCGAACCTGCGCGCCTATTTCAAACGTCGGGGTTTCGAGATTCCATTGTCGAAAGCGGCCGACCTCACCGCGTTCGAGCCCGGCGACATCCTCACCTGCACCGTGCCTCCGAATCTGCCGCACGTCATGATTGTGAGCGACCGCAAGACCGGCGAGGGCCGCCCGCTGGTGATCCACAACATCGGCCAAGGAGCGCGCGAGGAGGACCGCTTGGCCGAGTTCCCGCTCACCGGGCATTACCGCTGGAAATGAGACCGTATTTTTCCAAGCCCGGATTTCCCGCTTGGAACCTCGCTGCCGTCCGGTTGTGATGGCGGGGCCATGGCCTACCTCGACGAAAACTTCCTGCTCCACTCCCCGACGGCGCGTCGGCTTTTCCACGAAATCGCCAAGGACCAGCCGATCATCGACTACCACTGCCATCTCTCGCCCCGTGAGATCGCGACCAACCATCGCTGGAATAACCTTTCGGAAATCTGGCTCGGCGGAGACCACTACAAATGGCGGCTGCTGCGCGCCAACGGCGTGGACGAGGATTTCATCACGGGGGACTCGACACCGCGCGAGAAGTTCCAGGTTTGGGCGGAAACCGTTCCTTTCACGCTGCGCAACCCGATCCACCACTGGACGCACATCGAGCTTCAGCGCTACTTCGGCATCGACCTGATGCTGGGCCCGGACACCGCCGACGAGATCTGGGAGCGCGCCAACGCGAAACTCGCCGAGGCGGATTTCTGCGTGCACGGCATCCTGAAAAAATTCGACGTGCGCGTGGTGGGCACCACCGATGATCCGGCGGACCCGCTGGACGACCACGCCGCGATCGCCGCATCGGAGTTGACCACGCTCGTGGCTCCGACCTTCCGCCCGGACAAGGCGCTGCTGGTGGACCGCCCGGATCTGTTGAATCCGTGGCTTGAGAAGCTCGAAACCATCGCAGACACCTCCATTGTCCATCTATCAGACCTGCTGGCGGCCCTGCAGAAACGTCACGACGATTTCCACGCGGCGGGAGCCCGCCTGTCCGACCATGGTCTGGACCGCATGCCTGCGCTGCGCTGCACCGACGAGGAGGCGTCGATGATTTTCGACAAGGCCCGCGCCGGCAAAGCGGCCACTGCGGAAGAGAAGGAGAAGTTCTCGTTCTATCTGATGGTGTTCTTCGGGCAACTCGACGCGGCCAAAGGCTGGACCAAGCAGCTCCACCTCGGCGCATTCCGTGGCGTGAACACCCGCATGACCGGAATTCTCGGACCGGACACCGGGTTCGACACCATCGGCGACACCCCGCAAGGCTCCGCGCTCGTGACCTACCTTGACGCGCTCGCCAGTGCGGGAGCGCTGCCGAAGATGGTGCTCTACAACCTCAACCCGCGCGACAACTACCTCTTCGCCTGCATGACCGGCGCCTTCCAGGACGGCACCTTCGCCGGCAAGATCCAGTTCGGTTCCGGCTGGTGGTTCCTCGATCAGAAAAACGGCATGGAGCTCCAGCTCGACGCGCTCTCCGCCACCGGTCTGCTCTCACGCTTCGTCGGCATGCTCACGGATTCGCGCTCGTTCCTTTCGTTCCCGCGCCACGAATACTTCCGCCGCATCTTCTGCAATCTCATCGGCTCCGAAGCCGACCGCGGCGAACTTCCGGACGATTTCGAAGCACTATCAGGACTCGTCCGCGCCGTGTGCTTCGGCAACGCCCGCAGCCACTTCGGGTTTGATGTCTGATGGGACGCTGGGAAAAACCCTGAATCCTGTTAGTAACTCACTCGGCAAAAGTGTGCATGTAGGCGACGATTTTTCATGCCGCTGACGCACTGCGAAATCACTTTCCGTATTGGCGGTGATCCAGGAGTTGCGTCCGCAAAGAATGACAAAATCATTTTTTTGGCAGGATCATTCTGTCAGCATCACGAAATGATTTCCGACGCCATCATCATTCTGTCGAAAAATGATTCTGTCGAAAATCTGTAGGTCAGGCCATGGGTTCGCAAAATGCCGGACGGATCGATGGATTCGGCGTGACCTATTGGTTCCGGCTTTGCCGGGCTAGGCGCAGGTCTCGGTCGAATCAGGAATCATTGTTGCATCTTCTGCCTCTGGTTTTTCCCTTTCTTTCCGCCCTGTTTCGCTCCCTGCTTGGCTCCCTGCTTGGCTCCCTTCTCCTGCGCGTCGGTCTTGCCGCCAGCGGGGTTGAGTTCTGCCAGGACCGCTGTGAGCCGCGCACGCGCCGCTTTGCTCGCTTCCGTATCGGCATCGGCCGCCACGGGTTTTTCGACGAACGGCGCGTCGCTCATGTCGAAGAGTTCCGCCTTCTCGTTCATCTTGAAGCCTTTCTCGCGGACAAACCAGCGGTTGCCAAGCTGCACATACGCCCATTCGCGCGGTGTGCCTTTTTCGCCTTTCAACTGCGGGGCGAGCGAGCGGCCGTCGATCTTCACTCCGTCCGGCAGTTTCGCGCCGCCGAGCTCCGCGAAGGTCGGGAGTTGGTCGGCGAAGCTGACCATGTCCTCGCTGGTGGCTCCCGCCGGTGTGACGCCGGGCCAGCTTGCGATGTAGGGCACGCGCGAGCCGCCCTCCAGCATCGATGCCTTGCAGCCATTGACCATGCGTCCACGCACGGGCGACGGGTATCCGGCTGCGGTGCCGTTGTCGCCGGAGAAGATGATGAGGGTCTTCTCCCGCAGTCCCAGTCGTTCCACCGCGGCGACGATTTCGCCGACCTGCTTGTCCATGTACTGGATGTTGTCATCATAGCGCTCCGCGCCGTCTTTCGGTGGCGAGTCCGGCGTGTGCAGCGTGGGTTTGTGGACCAGATGCATGGCATAGTAGAGGAAGAACGGCTGCTCCTTGTGGCGGGTGATGAAGTCGATGCTGAACTTCTGGATGATGTCCGGGTTGTAGGAAACCGTGTCCGTCGTGACCTGTTGGCCGTTCTTGAAATAACCCTTCTCCCAATACCAGCCGCCGGCGGTCGGGTCCGTACAATATTCGTCGAAGCCCCAGTCGCCGGGTGTTTCCCCGACCTGCCGCCATTTGCCGGACTCTGCGGTTGCGTAGCCGGACTGCTTCAGGACCTTGGCGATCGACCATTCATCCGCCGACTTCGCGCCTGGTCCGTTTGGCCGCCACGATTGGTTGGTAATCCCCCCCGTCCGGAAGGCATAGCGCCCCGTCGTCAGCAGGCAACGCGAGGGCCCGCAAAGCGGAGCGGCGTAGCAGGTTTTGAACATGGTGCCGGAAGTGGCCAGCTTGTCGATGTTCGGTGTCTTGTGGCTGTCCGCGCCGTAACAACTCACACCATCGATCCCGAGGTCGTCCGCGAGAATGAAGATGATGTTCGGCTTGGCAGGTGGCGCGGCGGATGCGGACAACGGCAGGGAAAGAGCGAGACAGGACAACAGGGAAAGACGGGTTTTCATTTGTCAAAGCCTTGCAGGTTTTGCGGAGCGGACGCAAGGAGAAACCCGGTGCCGGCCGCTTGACCTGACGTGCCTGCTCAAAAGGGAGAGAAGACGCATCGTTCAAACCACGAATTTCGGTGACTGGCCGAGGAAGGCCTTCGGATTCTGATAGATGACACGTTCGATGTCCGCTGCCACGTGCTGGCGGGCTTTCATCTGCAGGGCGCACTTGGGTACGGCGAGCGGATCTGAGACGCCCCAGTCGCAGGCGGAGTTCATCCACAGGCGCTCGGGACCGTGGATTTCGAGGATGTCGATGGCGCGGTCCAGCGAGCATTTGCTGTGTGGGTAGAGCGTCATGCCTGCCCAACAGCCTGATTCGAGCACTTGCGAAACCGTGTGTTCCTCGACGTGGTCGATGATGACTTTCGCGCGGTCGAGTTTGGAGAAGTTGCCCAATGAATCGAGGATGAGTTTGGTGCCCTTGAGTTTGTCCTCAAGATGCGGCGTGTGGATGAGGACGGGCAGGTCGTGATCGAGAGCGATCTGCACGTGTTCCTCGAAGATGGCGAGTTCGTTGCGGGTGTTCTTGTTCAGGCCGATCTCACCGATGCCGAGCACGGTCGGGCATTTGAGAAACTCTGGGATGAGGCTCATCACCTCGCGGGCGAATCCCGGATCATCGGCCTCCTTCGGGTTGATGCATAGCCAGCAGAAATGTTTGATGCCATATCTGGCGGCGCGCTTCGGTTCGTATTCGGTGAGCTGGCGGAAGTAGTCGTGGAAACCGTCGGCCGACGAGCGATCGAAGCCAGCCCAGAACGCGGGCTCGCAAAGCGCCTCGCAACCGGAGAGTGCGAGTTTTTCATAGTCATCCGTCGTCCGGCTGACCATGTGGGCATGGGGCTCGATGTAGCGCATTTGAAGAAGTTGAGAGTTGATTGTTGAGAGTTGAGGGAAAAAAGAAGCGGTGGAAAGTGGATTCTTGAAACTCTCAACCATCAACTTTCAACTCTCAACTTTTCCGGCAAAGGTGCTCCGAACGCGCCTTGGAAGGACGCTTGAGGGATGGGCTCGGAGGTTTGATCGGAGAGGGCTTCGAGGATGGCCTTGGCGCGGTCCGGGCGATCCGCGAGCAGGATGGGTAGGGCGTGTTTCATGGCGGCGAAGCGGTAGTCGTCCGGCCCGGGGTGGCGGTCGATGCGGTCGAGAAACGCGGCGAGGTCGAGGAGCTTGTGGCGCGCATCGATGAACTGGAGATCGAGGAGATCTTTCTTGCTCGGCATGAGCGTAGGTTCGGCCTTGAAAAGACGGCGGTCAATCGGGAAGAGGGAGGATGCTTTTTTCATCGCGCGGAGCTTCTTCCGGCTGTTGAATGCCAATGAATGACTTCACCAATGCCGATTCTGAATGCGCCGCCCCTTCTTGACGCGGTGGTGACGGATGAAACGCAAGCGATCCGGCGAGTGGCTTCACTCTTGGACGGCTGTCCCGATGTGCTGGATGCCGCCGGATTTCTGGAAGCGGTTTTCGACCGGCAGCGGGTGAATCCACCCATTCTGGGAAACGGGATCGCGTTGCCGCACGCCCGCTCAAGATCGGTGAGGGAGATCGTTTTCGTGGCGATGCGCTGTGCGGAACCGGTGTCTTTCGGCGCTGAGGAAAAACCGGTTCGTCTGGTCTTTCTTTTCGGCGTGGCACCGCACCGGGTGAGCGAGTATCTGGCGGCCACGGCGGCACTCGTGAAGCGGCTGAGGAATCCGGAAGTGCTTGAGGGACTGCTTGCCGCTTCGCAGGCGGATGAATTCATCAAGTGGCTCGAATGAACGAAACCGGACGATCCCTAACGGCACTCAGCGCGAAGATGAGAGGTCTTCTCCGTTTGAGGATCTGGTTTTCCGAGAGGATGCGTTTCACCGAATTCCAAGGGACATTGGTGTGGGCGGCGCTGATCGGTTTCGTCGGGGCTTGGGCGGCGATTTTCTACAAGGATGCGACGGAGTGGATTCATCATCTGGCCACAGGCCAGAGCGGGAGTTATGTGGAAAGCTTCAAGAGACTGCCGGATTGGCAACGTGTGCTGGTGCCGATGGCCGGCGGGCTGTTAGCCGGTGCGACGCTTTATTTCGGCAGCCGCTTCAAGGCGCGGGAAAACTCGACGGATTACATGGAGGCGGTGGTGGTGGGGGATGGCAACCTCGCGGTGCGGGCGAGCTTGGTGAAGTGTGTGTCGGCATTGTTCTCCGGATCGACCGGGGCCTCGATTGGCCGTGAGGGACCATTGGTGCTGCTGTCGTCGCTCGTCGCGTCGATGGTCGGAAGACTGACACGATTCCCGCTGGCAATGCGGCGGCAGATCGTGGCCTGCGGAGCTGCGGCGGGTATTGCCAGCGCCTATCACGCGCCGATCTCCGGCGCGTTTTTCGTGGCGGAGATCGTGCTGGGATCTGTGGCCATGGAATCGCTGGGGCCGCTTGTGATCTCATCGGTGGTCGCCACGCTGACGGTGCGGGCCTGGCAGGGATCCGCTGCGCTCTACGCGGCTCCGGTATTCACCTTGCGGGAAACGCGCGAGTTCGTTCCCTATGTGCTGTTAGGTATCGTTTGCGGACTTCTCGCTCCGCTGTTCCTGCGGATTTTGAAAGGCGGCGAGGAGGTGTTTTCCAAGCTCAAGCTGCCCGTCTATCTGCGGCTGGCGGTGGGTGGCATGATCGTCGGATTGCTGTCGATCTATCGACCCGAGGTGACCGGCAACGGCGGCAGCCTGGTGTTCGCGATCCTCAACGATCCGATGTCCTGGCAGGTGTTGCTCGTCGTGCTGATCTGCAAACTGCTGGCCACGGCGGCGACCTTCGGTTCCGGCGCGGTGGGCGGTGTTTTCACGCCCACGTTGTTCACGGGCGCGGCCATCGGTTTTCTCTTTGGCGAGCTTTGCCGAGAGATGTTTCCCGGGTGGGGACTGGAACCCGGTGCCTTCGGGTTGGTGGGAATGGGCGCGTTTCTGGCGGCCGCCACTGGTGCTCCCGTGATGGCGATCATCATGATCTTCGAACTCTCGCTCAACTATCAGATCCTCATGCCGATCATGCTTGCGGCGGTGCTCAGCCATCAGGTTTCCCGCTCGTTGAGCGCCCGTTCGCTGTATGGCGAGGCGTTGAAACGAAAAGGTCAGGCATCCGTCTCGATCTATCTGGCGACGCTCAAGGTGGGCGACCTGATGCACGAGGCTAACGAACCGGTCCCTGCGGACGCGGGCTTCGGCGAGGTGGCGAAGGCCTTCCTGCAAAGCCGCAGGGATTTCCTCAGCGTGGTGGAAAACGGGCGCTTTGTCGGGACGATTCTGCTGCACGACATCAAACCGTATCTCGACCAGCCGGATCTCGAATCCGTCCTCATCGCCAAGGACGTCATGCGCGAGGAGGCCAGTCGTCTCAGCCCCGGGCAGAATCTTTATGACGCGCTCGGAACCTTCGGCCGCGCGGAGTCCGAATGCCTGCCGGTGCTCGACAAGGACTCCCGCCTGCTCGGCAATCTCACGAAAACCGACGTGCTGCTGTTTCTCGCCGGCAGCCCGAAAGCGCCGGATGCTTGAAAGCGGCGGCAATGGGCTGTCTCACGGCTTGCGCGTCCGAGGGGGATGGTGTGAGGTGCGGGCGTGTTCGCAACTTACATCCACAATCTTAATCCGGTAGCGCTGCCGATCCACGGCGGTTTCGCGCTGCGCTGGTACGGACTGGCCTACCTGATGGGCTTCGTCGCGGGGTTCCTCCTGCTGCGGAATCTCGCGCGGCGCAAGCTGTGGGTGCTCAAGCCGGAGCAGACGGGGGATTTCATCGCTGCGGCAGCTCTCTTCGGCGTGTTCATGGGCGGGCGCATCGGCTACATGCTTTTCTATCAGTTTCCGAAAACCGGCTGGGAGGGGTTTGTAAAGGATCCGCTGCTGGTTTTCCGGGTTTGGGAAGGCGGCATGGCGAGCCACGGCGGGATTCTCGGGCTGGTGGTCTTCACATGGTTTTATGCCAGAAAACACAGGGTCACCTGGACCGGCCTCGGCGACGGCTTGTGCGTGGTGGCTCCTCTGGGACTGATGTTCGGCCGGGCGGCCAACTTCATCAACGGCGAACTCTACGGACGCGTCACGGAAGGCGTGGCATGGGCGATCAAATTCCCGCTCTCACTCTACGAGCAGCCGATCGAGGTGCAGAACGCGGCCTGGCAGGCCTGCACCGAGGTGGAACCGAAACTCACCGACGCGACCTCGCTCGATGTCCTCATCGCCACTTCGCGGGAAAATCCCAAGGTGCTGGAAGCCCTCGGCAACTTCCTGCCCACCCGTCATCCCTCACAGATCTATGAAGGGCTGCTGGAGGGGCTGCTGCTGTTCACCATTCTCTGGGTAGTGCGCGTCCGTTTCCCGAAAGCGCCGGACGGTCTTCTAACTGGAATGTTCTTCTTCTTCTACGCAGCGTTCCGGATTTTCGGCGAACAGTTCCGCGAACCGGACGCGGCGATGGTTGGGCCTCTCTCGAAAGGCCAGTTCTTCTCGCTCTTCATGTTCCTCTTCGCCGCAGGTTTCTTCTACCACGCATGGCGTGGGTGGAAAACGCGCGGGCAGACATCCCTGTAAGGACGCAGGGGAGGAACGACGCATCTTGATGGCAGTATCGAAACGCGGAGGCGCTGAGATCGCAGAGGACTTCACGGAGATGAAATGGATTTGCCGTCATGGACCCAAAGCCGGTCTCCATGAGGATCTGATTCATTTGCTCAAACCTCGGCGTTTTCCTCTGTGCTCTCAGCGTCTCTGCGGTTCGCTGAAATCATGATTGATTCGCAAGCCCCGGTGAACGGAACGATTTCCATTCCAGTCTCCGGAATTTCCTGCATGCTCAGGACGTGAATCGCCGCCACTTCCTCGCATCCGCCACCGCCGCATCCGCCGCAAGCCTCGTTGATATGAAGGCGGCGGAAGCGTCCGAAAAAACCTCTCCTGCCATGACCCGCCCCAACCGCATCGGCATCTCTTCCTACTCGTTCTGGGGCTTCAACCGCGAGGACCTGCGGCCCATCGACATCTGTCTGGAACACGCCGCTCGCATGGGTTTCGATGGCTTTGAAATCCTCCAGAAACAACTTTCGTCATGGGACGCGCCGCAGCTCATGAAGATCAAGCGCCGCGCCTTCCTGTTAGGCATCGACCTCATGGGCTACTCCACCCACCAGGGCTTCCTCTCGCCCGACAAGGACAAGCGCAAGCAAAACATCGACCACACCATCGACTGCCTCGAACAAGCCTATCAACTCGGCATCCCCACCATGCGCGTCAACTCCGGCACCTGGGGCACCTCGAAGGATTTCGACGATCTCATGGCCCACCGCGGCGAGGAGAAACCGCTCGATGGCTACAACGAGGAGGACGCCTACGGCTGGGTGATCGAGGCCTATCAGATTCTGGCGAAGGAGGCGGAGAAACGCGGCGTCACCATGGGGCTCGAAAACCACTGGGGCCTCGGCCGCACGCCGGAAGGTGTGAAGCGCGTGATCGACGCCGTGAACTCGCCTTGGCTCAGAGGCACGCTCGATACCGGAAACTTCCTCGAAGACCCCTACGATCGCCTCAAGCAACTCGCTCCATACGCCGCTCTCGTCCAGGCGAAGACCTACTACGGCGGCGGCGTCTGGTACACGCTCGAACTCGACTACCCGCGCATCGCGAAGATCATCCGCGACGCCGGATACACCGGCTACATTTCGCTGGAGTTCGAAGGAAAGGAAGATCCTCTCAAGGCGATTCCGAAAAGTCTGGTGACATTGAGAGCGGCTTTCGGGGGATGAGAAACATCATCCGGGGCATCAAAAAACCCGCCCGCCTTTTTGAGGCGGGCGGGAGGAACTGGAAACGTTTCAGTTCCTGACGAAGGCCAAACCCGGATCGGCGGGTGGGCCGCCGGCGAGCATGAACTTCATTTCCTTGTCGTGCGGGAGTTCGATGCTTGCCACCATCTGGCAATCCTTGGAATCCAAGACGAGCATGCCGTTGTCGTTGATGCTGTATTCTCCAGCCAAATCGCTGGTCTTGCCGTCCTTGCCAAACGACCAGTTGAACTTGCCGTCGTTTGCGAAGGACAAGGTGATGGCTCCGCCACCTTCGCGGGTGGAGACCCAGGTGCCGGTGAGTTTTTCAAGTGGAACCGCTTGGGGTGCGGGGATTTCGGCCGGGCGTTCGATATTTCTCGGCTTGCTTTCCTCACCGGGTTTGGCGGTGGCACGGGTGAGTTCCGCGAGTTCCATCGAAACGCCATCCTTCGGCATCAACCTTGCGGCGGTGTCGAATTGAGGAGTCGCAAGATCAAAATGGCCGCAGACCATGTAGTGATAGCCTAACAGGAAATGGGCGTCCGCCGAGTCGGGCTTCTGTTCGGTATAGGTTTCCAGATTTTGGAGCTGGTCGGTGTAGGTTTCCTGCGCGTCATAAAGCGCGATCATGGTGGACCAGTCCCAGCCGGGCCCGGAAGCGAGTACGGGATTGAGAACGCCGGCGGCGTCTCCATATTTGCCGAGGGCGAAGAGCACCAGGGCGCGGTATTCGTGGAGGGCGCCGTCTCCTGGGGATTCGGCAATGGCCTTGTTCGCGAACTCCAGGGCGAGGAGGTAGTTCCCCTGTTTGAAGGCGCTTTGAGACTCGGCGATGAGTGACTCGGACTTGCTGTTGGTTTGCTCGATGACGGCATCATCCGCGGTCGAGAATCTCGCGGCGATCTGGATGATCGGCTGCGTGTAGGTGACCACCTCTCCGGAGGAGACAGGAACGGCCTCCACGGGATATGGATTGTAATAAGTGCGATATCCCGTGTCATAGACGAGAGACCCGAGGCTCCATCCGACAAGCCCCCAACCGGGGTCGTCGACGACTTCGGTATTGTCATAGCCGGGCAGGCCATAGTCAACATAGTCGTAGTAGTTGCGCCGATAGTAATCCGTGTTCCATCCGCCATTCCATGAGCTGGCATACCAAGGACGGATGGCGGGCCTGTTCCACCAAGGGTTGTATCCCCAGGCGCGGCGGTTGGTGTTCCAGTTGACGCTCCGGCGGTAATTGTTGTTGATGTTTGTGACATTGTTGATCGTCACGTTTTTGTTGATGTTGGTGATCCGGGTGTTTTTGTTCCACCAGTTGTTGGTGTTGTTCTGTTGAACGTCCGGGCGCCTGACGATTTTCGTGTTCTGACCAGGGCGCACGACGGGCTTCAGGCGGGCAAGGTTGTTTTTCGGATCCTGCTTCTTAAGGTTCGGTCTTCCAGGCAAGTCGTTGGCAACAGGGCGTTTCGGGTTGTTATCCGCAAGGCCGGGTGGCACGCTCGGACGTTTGCCGGGCAACGTCATCGGCTTTCTGTCGCCTTTGTCCGGCTTGTTGCCTTTATCAGCGAGATCGGAACCGGGATGCATCCCAGGCAGCGACATCGGCTTTTTGTCGCCTTTGTCCGGCTTGTTGCCTTTATCAGCAAGATTGGAACCGGGGCGCTTGCCGGGCAGCGTCATTGGCTTTTTGTCACCTTTGTCCGGCTTGTTGCCCTTATCAGCGAGATCGGAACCGGGACGCGTACCAGGCAGCGTCATTGGCTTCTTGTCACCTTTGTCCGGCTTGTCGCCCTTATCAGCGAGATCGGAACCGGGACGCTTGCCAGGCAGCGTCATTGGCTTCTTGTCACCTTTGT
>CANBTO010000032.1 GCA_947372405.1 Verrucomicrobiaceae bacterium | reverse complement strand
TGTGCCAGCAGGGCGTCGGGATCGGGGCGATGGTCGTCGTTCATATAAGGAGCGGGGACACTCCTGTCCCCGGTTTTCAAGAGCGGTGACAGAGGTGTCTCTACTACTTAATGGCATCGAGCGCGAGATTCAAGCGCTCAAGCGGAATCCTGCTGCCACCCACCATTCTTGCGGGCTCAGGCTCGGAGAGCTGTGAAATCAATCGATCAAGCTCGTCCCGCCGGTGTTGGTCCCAATGGCGTTCAAGAATCACGCGTTCCTGCTGGAGCCGCACTTCTTCCAACGCGATCCATGGTCCGTCGGCATTCTTGATCCCTGCCGCGGGCGCGTTGAAATAGCGCGGTCCTGTCAGCTTTGCCTCCAGCAAAGCCATCGCTGCGGCTTTTTCATCCGGCACTTGGATTTCGTTCCGCCGGACGAACTTCCAGAGTGGAAACATCACCGCCAGTGCCAGTATGATCGTGATGACCTTGAGCGAATGTTTGATTCCACCGACCATGTCCATATTTCCTTCGAGGCATCCATGATCGGAGTTGGATTTCATGCCTCCACTCTGTCACGCGATCCGGGGCCGGGTAGTTAAAGGGCGGGCGGTTGGCGTAAAAATCCCGTTAAAATTTGGCCTAACAGGGATTCTGCCACGACCAAACCGGGATTTTCCCTTGCATTCGGGTGACCCGAAACGCATCCCCGTCCCGCAACAAACAGCAGCCGAAGTCGCTCCTCATTCCGGGGAACGGCACGGGGGAACCGAACTCCCGGGGACATCATTCCCGGGACGGGGCGCACGGAACGGGCAACCGTTCGCAGGGAGCACTTCCACGCTCCAGCCCGTCAGCTAACCTCGCAGGCGTGAATGGAAGGGCGGGCGGTTGCCACTCTAACAAGTGGTGGCGTTTCCCCGAATTGAAACCACCACATATGAACGCAACAGAGAAGTCGGGCAATCGCCTGAAAAACATCGTCATCGGGAAATCCAGGGACATCAACGACCACGGGATCTTCCACAAAATGTCACTCGTTGCCGTGCTGGCGTGGGTTGGTCTCGGCGCGGACGGGCTTTCCTCGTCCTGTTATGGTCCGGAGGAATCCATCCGCGCGCTGGGAACGCACATGGCATTGGCGCCATTCATCGCGCTGGCCACGGTGCTCACTATCGTCATCATCTGCGCGAGTTACTCGCAGATCATCGCGTGTTTTCCCGGCGGTGGCGGCGGCTATCTGGTCGCGAGCAAACTGCTCTCACCCACGGCCGGGGTGATCTCCGGTTGTGCGTTGATTGTGGACTATGTGCTGACGATCGCGATCTCGATTTCCAGCGGTGCGGATCAGTTGTTCTCGGTGTTGCCGGCGGATTGGCTGCCGTGGAAACTTTATGCGGCGTTGTTTGCGACGCTGATATTGACAGTTCTCAATCTCCGTGGCGTGAAGGAGTCCGTGATGGTCTGGGCTCCGATATTCTTCCTGTTTCTGGCAACTCACGGGTTTGCGATCATTTATGGATTCTGCACCCATTTCGGCAACGCGGCGGAGGTCTTCAACAGCACCTCGCATGAACTGGCGGAATCCCACTCGAGCCTGGGAACCGCTGGAGTTCTCATGTTGCTGCTCAAGGCCTACAGCCTCGGAGCGGGCAGCTACACCGGGATCGAGGCGGTGAGCAACGGACTGCCAATCCTGCGTGAACCACGGGTGGCAACTGGCAAGCGCACCATGCTCTACATGGGAGTGTCCCTGGCACTGATGGTGGGCGGACTGTTGTTTTCCTATCTGCTTTTCCACTCGATGCCGGAAGATGGAAGAACACTCAACGCCATCCTGTTCGATCAAATCACGGCAGCTTGGCCTGGTAGCTCGGGACACATCTTCGTAGTGGTGGCGATGGCTTCGGCAGCGGTGTTGTTGTTCATCGCGGCGCAAGCCGGTTTCCTCGACGGACCGCGGGTGCTCGCCAACATGGCGCTCGACCGCTGGTTTCCCGCGCGCTTCGCCTCGCTGAGCGACCGCTTTGTCGCACACAACGGAATCATGCTCATGGGCGGTGCGGCGTTCATCCTGATCATGGTTTCGCGCGGATCGGTGGCGTGGTTGGTGGTTCTATACAGTATCAACGTTTTCATCACCTTCTCGCTGAGCCAGCTTGGCATGATCCGGCACTGGTGGAATGACCGTGCGACGGAACCATCGTGGAAACCGAAGCTGGCGATCAACACGATCGGCTTCGCCCTGACCGCCACTATCCTGGTGGCGCTGAGCATCATCAAGTTTCACGAAGGGGGCTGGGTGACCATCGTGGTGACCGGCGTGTTGATCGCGGTGGCCTTCTTCATTCGCAACCACTATAGGCAAACACACCTAAGCCTTGCCCGGCTGGATGATCTGATGGAGGCGTTCTGCGCTGAAGGAAAGTCAAAAAACCAGTCTGCTGAAGTGATCGATCCCAAGGCGAAAACCGCCGTGATCTTTGTCAACGGCTTCAACGGCCTGGGTGTCCACACCACGCTCGGCGTCGTCAGGATGTTCCCCGGCGTTTACAAGAACTATGTGTTCGTTGAAATCGGAATCGTCGACGCCGGAAACTTCAAGGGCGCGGAAGAACTCGCCCACCTTGAGGAAAACGTCAGCGGCGATGTGCGGAAATACGCGGACTGCATGAAGGCGCGCGGAATCCACGCCGAGGCACGCAGCGTGATCGGGCCGGAAATCCTCAGCACTGCGTTTTCGATTGGCTGCGAACTGGCGGAAACCTATCCAAACGCGACCTTCTTCGGCGGCCAGTTGGTCTTCGATCAGGAAACGTATATCACGCGGCTTTTGCATAACTTCACCGTGTTCGGCATGCAGCGTGAGTTCTTCCGCAGGGGTATGCCGTTCTTCGTTCTGCCGATCCGGGTGTGAGGAGTCTTTTACTTTCCGAGCGCGTCTAGCGCCAGGTTGAGTTTAAGGACATTCACGCCGTCCACACCCAGGAAACCCAGGCCAGCCTTGTCGATGTTCGCCGCGATGAGCACCCTGACTTTCTCCGTCGCCAGGCCACGCGCCTTGGCGACGCGGGCGGTTTGAAAGTCGGCGTTCCTTTCGCTGATGTGCGGGTCCAGGCCGCTGCCGGAAGCGGTGACAGCATCGGCGGGGACTACTTGGTTATCGTCAAGACCGTTGCTCGTGCGGTAGTCTGCGATGCGCACTTTGAGCTGGTCCGCGAGCTTCTGTGAGGTCGGGCCGAGGTTGCTGCCGCTCGAGTTGGCGGCATCATAGCCACTCGCGCCGGCGGCCGAGGGACGCGGGTGGAAGTATCGTTCACCGCTGAAGTTCTGTCCTAACAACGATGAGCCGATGAGGGTGCCGTTCTTGTCGTGGATCAGGCTGCCATCCGCCTTTTCGTGGAACAAGGCTTTCGATATGCCGGTGACCGCGAGCGGATAGAAACCACAGCAGACGACGGCGAGGATCATCGTGGAGGTGATGGCGGGACGGATTTCGGAGAGAAGTGTTTTCATATGTTTATGCGGTTAGGCGAGATGAAGTGAGACGATGACCAGATCGATGGCCTTGATGCCGATGAAGGGAACGACGAGCCCGCCGAGGCCGTAATCGAGCAGGTTGCGGCGCAACACTTCGACGGCTCCGAGCGGCTTGTATGGCACGCCTTTGAGAGCGAGCGGAATCAGCGCGATGATGACCAGCGCGTTGAAGATGACGGCGCTGAGGATGGCGCTTTGCGGTGAGCCGAGTCTCATGATGTTGAGCGCGGCCATCGCCGGGAAGGTGACCATCAGCATCGCGGGGATGATGGCGAAGTATTTGGCTACGTCGTTGGCGATGGAGAAAGTGGTTAGAGATCCGCGTGTCATCAGGAGCTGTTTGCCGATCTCGACGATCTCGATGAGTTTGGTCGGGTTGCTGTCGAGGTCCACCATGTTGCCGGCCTCGCGTGCGGCCTGGGTGCCGGTGTTCATGGCGACGCCGACATCGGCCTGGGCCAATGCGGGCGCGTCGTTGGTGCCGTCGCCGGTCATGGCGACGAGGTGGCCCGCTGCCTGCTCGTCGCGGATGCGCTTGAGTTTGTCCTCGGGCGTGGCCTGGGCCATGTAGTCGTCCACACCGGCTTCGGCGGCGATGGCGGCGGCGGTCATCGGGTTGTCCCCGGTGATCATCACGGTGCGGATGCCCATTTTGCGGAGTTGGGCGAAACGCTCCTTGATGCCGCCTTTGACCACATCCTTAAGCTCGATGACGCCTAACACCTTCTTGCCATCCGCGACGACCAGCGGGGTGCGGCCTGCGCGGGACGCGGCTTCCACGGCTTTCTCGACATCTATTGGATAGATGCCGCCTTGTTGCTCGACCCATTGTTTCACTGAATCTGCGGCACCCTTGCGGACGCTGCGGCCTTCGATGTCCACGCCGCTCATGCGGGTCTGGGCGGTGAAGGGAACGAAGGTGGCGTGCGGATGTGCGACTTCGCGGCCGCGGATGTTGAACTTTTCTTTGGCGAGCACGACGATGCTGCGGCCTTCGGGGGTCTCATCCGCCAGGGATGCGAGTTGCGCGGCGTCGGCGAGTTCCTGTTCGGTCACTCCGGGAGCGGGGACGAAATCCGAGGCCATGCGGTTGCCGATGGTGATGGTGCCGGTCTTGTCGAGCATGAGCACGTCGATGTCACCCGCCGCTTCGACGGCGCGGCCGCTGGTGGCCATCACGTTGCGGCGGATCAGGCGGTCGATACCGCTGATGCCGATGGCGCTGAGCAGGCCGCCGATGGTGGTGGGGATGAGACAGACCAACAATGCGACCAGGACTGGGATGGTAAAGTCGATTCCGGCATAAGTGCCGAAGGGTTTCAGGGTCATCACCACTAACAGGAAAATGAGCGTCAACGCGGAGAGCAGGATGGTGAGCGCGATTTCGTTAGGTGTCTTCTGGCGCTTGGCCCCCTCCACCATCGAGATCATGCGGTCGAGGAAGGTGTTGCCCTTTTCCGAGGTAATCTTGATGACGATGCGGTCGCTGATGACCTTGGTGCCGCCGGTGACGGCGCTGCGGTCACCGCCGCTTTCGCGGATGACGGGCGCGGACTCGCCGGTGATCGCGGCTTCATCGACGGATGCGATGCCCTCGACCACGTCGCCATCGGCAGGGATGATGTCGCCGGTCTCGCAGACGACAAGGTCGCCTTTTTCAAGAACGGGTGCGGCAACCTTCTCCTCGACGCCGTTTTTCAAGCGGCGTGCCATGGTGTCCTTGCGGGCCTTGCGCAGGCTGTCGGCCTGGGCCTTGCCACGGCCTTCGGCGACGGCTTCGGCGAAGTTCGCGAACAGCACGGTGAACCAGAGCCAGACGGCGAGCTGGATGACGAAGCCGCGGTCCGCGGCGGCGGTGAAAACCGCGACGCTTGTTAGAACAGCGCCAATGAGTGTGACGAACATGACCGGGTTCTTGATCATGAGCCGAGGATCGAGCTTGCGGAACGAATCACCGACCGCAGGTGCGATGATCGATTTGTCGAACAGGGATGGAGTGGAGTGGGACATATAATTGGAAATCAGGTAAGGTTAGAACAACTGGCCTTTGAGCATCAGGAAATGTTCGACGATTGGTCCGAGCGCGAGCGCCGGCAGGAAGTTGAGCGCACCGATGAGCAGCACCGTGCCGATGAGCAGGACGGTGAACAGCGAGCCGGAAACCGGGAAGGTGCCGGCGCTGGGCGGGGCGATTTTCTTTTTCACCAAGGATCCGGCGAGCGCCATGATCGGGATGATCATCAGGAACCGACCGATCAACATGGCGGCGGCCAGAGTGACGTTGTAATGAGCGTCCCCGTCCGTGGGAGTGGCTGTTAGGCCGGCGAAGGCGCTGCCGTTGTTGCCGGTGGCGGAGCTGTAGGCATAGAGGATCTCGCTGAAGCCGTGGGGGCCGGCGTTGTTGAGTCCAGCCTGGCCCCACTTGCTGGCGGCGGCCCAGGCGGTGAAGGCGAGGATGCTTGCGGTGAGAACCAGCAGGGCGAGCATCGACATCTTCACGTCGAAGGCCTGGATTTTCTTGCCAAGGTATTCCGGCGTGCGGCCGACCATCAGGCCGGCGATGAACACGGCGAGCACCACGAAGACCAACATGCCATAGAGGCCCGCGCCAACGCCGCCGATGACGACTTCACCGAGCTCGATCATGAACAGCGGCACCAGTCCGCCAATGGCGGTGAAGGAGTCGTGCATCGAGTTCACCGCGCCACACGATGCTGAGGTGGTGATGGTGGCGAAGAGCGAAGAGTTGAAGATGCCGAAGCGGACTTCCTTGCCTTCCATGTTGCCATCGGCTGCAGCAATGCCGAGGGCCTGGTGGATCGGGTTGCCGTGAGCTTCCGCCCACCAGCAGGCGATCACACCGGAAGTGAAGAGAATCATCATGGCGGCCCAGACCGACCAGCCGTGGGCTTGGTTTTTCGTGGATTTGCCGAGATACCACGTGAGTCCGCTTCCGATCGCAAAGATCGAGAGCATCTGGATGAAATTGGCGAGCGGTGTGGGGTTTTCAAACGGTTGGGCCGAGTTGGCGTTGGTGTAGCCGCCGCCGTTGGTACCTAACATCTTGATCGCGGCCTGCGAGGCCATCGGGCCTTGGACTATGGTTTGTGTGGTCACGGTGGGAACCGCCGCCACCGCCGCGGTGGTGGCTGTGGCGGGGACTGCGGGAACTTCCGGGATCGCCTCAATCAGCGTGGCAGTGTCGTAGGCCTTGAAGTTCTGGATCGTGCCCTGGGAAACCAGGAACACCGCGAAGACGAGGGAGACCGGCAGCAGCAGGTAATAGGTGGTGCGCACCAGATCGACCCAGAAGTTTCCAAGCGTCGATGCCGAATGCCGCGCGACACCGCGGACCAGCGCGGCGGCGATTGCGATGCCGACGGCGGCGGAGGTGAAGTTATGGATCGTCAGGGCGACCATCTGTGAGAGATAGGACATGGTGCTTTCACCGCCATAACTCTGCCAGTTGGTGTTGGTGGTGAAACTGACGGCGGTGTTGAAGGCGAGCGCCGGACTCAATGCGGGCAAGCCCTGCGGATTGAGAGGCAGGACGTTTTGCAGGCGCAGGATGGCGTAGGTGAACAGCACACCTGCCGCGCTGAAGGCGAGCATGGCCAATGTATAGCCTTTCCAACCATGCTCCTTTGACGCACCCACGCCCATCAGGCGGTAGGTGATTTTTTCAAACGGCCGGATCAGCGGATCGAGCCAGGTTTTCCCGAGTGGATCGAGCACCTTGGTCAGATAGATGCCGATGGGCTTGGTGATCAGGGCGAGGACGCCGATGAAAAGAGCGAGTTGAAGCCAGTCGTTGGTGTGCATGGGCGTAAGTTAGAATTTTTCCGGGTGGAGCATGGCCACGACGAGGTAGCCGATGAGCAGGACGGCGATGATGCCGATGACGATGGTTTCCATGGGGATTGGTTGGTTAAAGGGATTCGCAGAAGCGGGCGTAGAGCGCTCCGATAAGGAAGAACCCGAGAGTCACGGCGATGTAGATTAGGTCGGTCATAAGTGTGGTTGCAAAAAGGCGGCTAGAAGGCTGAAGGCCATGAAGCCGATGGACACGGCGATGTGGATGATGTCAGTCATGATGGTTGTGGTGACTGGCCTCAAGATGCCACAGCCCGGCAAATCGCACAGTAAAAGGCCTGGCCCGTAGCGTTAAAAAAACATCAAATCGCCGTCGATGTATGACAGGCGGTGTCTCTTGAGAAGGCCTGCCACTCGTCACTAGAGCGATCAATGGCGCGCTGCAGAAATCCAAACGTTTCCCCGATGGTTCCGTGCGCGTTCTGGTCCGCTGGCTGTGAACCCGTTGTTCATCAGCTTGAATGGGCGGATTACCGTGGCGATACGTTGGTGGAAGAGAATTGGCGAAGCGCGTCCCGCATCATCCCTGCGGCTATGGGAAATTGTGAAAAGCCGTTGCGGCAGCCGTTCCGTTCGCTATCGGTGCAACGGGGCCAAAGGTTGTCCCGCTCTCCGGGATCTTTTGTGAGATCATACAAATCCTCCTTGGCCGGGATGCTGCTGGTGCGGATCATGTAGTGTTTCGAGCCCTTGATGGAACTCAGTCCGATGACACTGTTCAAGACCTCATCCGTGTTGGTGATCCACATGGTCCGCTCCGCGGTGAGCGGACGCAACAGGCTCTGGCCGAGCATGGGCCGCCGCAACTCCTTGGTGGCTGGCAGATCCCATGCTCCCAGGCAATCCAGCAATGTCGGCAGAATGTCGAGATTCTGCACACTTGCAGTTAGATTGCTTCTCACTCCGGCGCTATCGCGCCGAGACAACAATGCCGGCGGGAGATAGATCCACAGCGGCACCGAAACGGTCTCGGCAAAATGACAATAAAAATGAGCGATGTAGCCGTGTTCATTGAAAGCCTCGCCATGGTCGGAGACAAAAAATATCACCGTGTTGTCGAGTTTTCCCAGATCCCGCAGGGTGTCGATGAGCCGCCCGACATGGGCGTCGGTCTCCAGGATGGTGTTGTCGTATAGATCCTGGTTGTCGCCATGCCAGAGTTGATAGGATTCGCGTGTATTGTAGGGATAATGATTGGTGTTGAAATGGACCACCCCGCAAAACGGCTGCGGCGAACCGCCCAACGCGTGCAGATGCCTGACGGCGGCTTCCACCGTGAAATGATCATCAATCCCAAGGTCGCGATACAACGGATCCCCGCTGACTTCCCTGTCCCAGAATTCATCAGGCGGAGGGGTGGTGAGAAACGCCCGCAATTTGCACCACGACAGATCGTGGGAGGTGAAGTAGAAGCTGTGCATGCCGGCTGCCTTGGCCCACTGCCACAGCAAGGGGGCCTCGCTGCGGAAACCCACCGGCTGCAGAGGCGATATTCCTGTTAGAATGCTTGGCACCGAAAGGAGAGTGGTGGTGGAGTTGGTGTATGCCCGCGGGAAAGGGAAAAAATTCGCCGGATGTTCTGCGGCGAAGGCCGCCATCCTCGGCGTGGTCTCGCGCGTGTAGCCGAAGAGCTGCATGTTCTGCCTCCGCAAGCTCTCATTGAGAATCACCAGCACATTGACCTTGGGTTGCGGAATCCGGCAGTTCACCGGCAGCGGATTGCGAGGTTTCAATGCGATCGGCAGCGGATTGATCCCCTTGACTTCATTGTAGGCATACATCGCCAGAACCGCCGGTGTGCGGACCAGCGGCACAAAACATTGGCCGTGGCTGGCGGTCCCGCACCAGCAATACCACAGTGCGATACACCCCACCCCCACCGCCGGCATTGAAGCCCGCCCGGTTAAACCGCCAGCCAGGCGTGGGTGCCAGCCCAGCCAGTGGAAGGCCCAGCACAATCCGACAAGAACCGGCGGCAGAGGGATCAGGTAATACCAGCGGATCGAATCCCTCACCATGATGAGGGCATTGACCGGTTCACAGCGAACGTAGGTCAACAAATACAAATCCGGTAAATCACCATTTGCCAAAAACACGCCATACGACACTCCAAGGACCACCAGATGGAAGACACCGATCAGCACCAATGCCAGAAAATAGGCCCATCGGTTCATCCGCGCGCGCGCACGCCGGATTCCGAAAATCAAGCCCGCGAACACCACGAATGAGAGCACGGCCGAAGCCACGTAGTAAAGCCACTCACCTCCTGAAAAACCGCGGATCACATGGCGGCGCAACACCACGTCCACCACCAGCAACAACGCCGGCCAGGTCACCAGCAGCGACGCCATTCGGCACCATTTCCCGCGATTCATAAAACCGAATCTCCGGAACCAATCCGAGGAACTCTTGAAGTCGTGTCCGCCCTTCTCCGAGCCATCGGTGGCGTTGTCGACTTCGATGATGGGTGCAACGGGCGCAAGAGGACGATGAATGGGTTGATGGTGTGGTGGTTGACCGCAACCGACGTGGATCTGCATGCCACACATCAGGGAAAATACAAGCGCTTGCTGGGGAATCGCGGTTCCCGGCCCTCCCTCCCCGAGGGGCTTGCGCTGATCGGGGAGTCGGCAATGCCAACATGGGCGGTCAGTGTACCGGTTTCGCGCCAGCTTTCCCCTTGCCATGTCTCGAAAAAACACCCAGCGTTTTTGCTGTTCATATGATTACACGACTGTTTTCAGCGGCATTGCGCGGAGTCGAGGCCCAGGAGGTGGAGGTGGAGGTCAACGCCCGTGGCGCGGACAAGCCGCTGGTCATCATCGTCGGCCTGCCGGATGCGGCGGTTAGAGAGTCCTCGCAGCGGGTCATCTCCGCCATCGGAGCTTCGGCGTTGTTTCTCGATGACGGCGTGAAGACCGTGAACCTCGCTCCTGCCGATCTGAAGAAGGAAGGGCCGTCCTTCGACCTGCCGATCGCGCTGGCGATGGTCGCCGCGAGCCGGACGCGGCCGTTCAACTGCGACGATTGCTGCGTGGTCGGAGAACTCGGACTGGATGGCGCGGTGCGGCCGGTGAAGGGCGTGCTGTCCATCGCACTCGAGGCCAAACGCCGTGGCCGCCTGCGGGTGCTGGTGCCGGAGGCGAACGCGCCCGAGGCCGCCGTGATCGAGGGCATCCAGGTGTTTCCAATTCGCTGCCTGAGGGATGCCTGGGATTTCCTGGAAGGTGATCTAACGATTCCGCCGTTCCATCTGGACCGCCGCGCCTTCTTCAACTCCCACCGCAGTTATGATGCGGATTTCGACGAGGTGCGCGGCCAGCATTTCGTCAAGCGCGCGCTCGAAGTGGCCGCCGCCGGCGGACACAACATTCTCATGGTCGGCCCGCCGGGCACGGGCAAGTCGATGCTCGCCAAGCGCATCCCGACAATCATGCCGGACATGACCGAGGACGAGGCGATCGAAACCACCAAGATCCATTCCATCGCCGGGACGCTGGATACGAAGCGCGCTTTTCTAACCACCCGGCCGTTCCGCGCTCCGCACCACACGATCTCCGACGCGGGATTGTTAGGAGGCGGCACCAACCCGGGGCCTGGCGAGGTTTCACTGGCGCATCACGGGGTTCTGTTTCTCGACGAGCTGCCGGAGTTCCGCCGCACCACCCTCGAAGTCATGCGCCAGCCGCTGGAGGATGGCGACGTCACGATTTCCCGCGCAGCAGGTTCGCTCACATTCCCATCGCGCTTCATGTTGGTGGCTGCCATGAACCCTTGTCCATGTGGTTTCTATGGCGACATGAAACGCGAGTGCCGCTGCTCGTCTCGCCAGATCGAGAACTACCGGCAGCGGATTTCCGGTCCCTTGTTAGATCGCATCGACCTGCATGTGGAGGTGCCGTTGGTGGACTTCCGCGAGTTGTCCGGCAATTCGCCCACCGGCGAGAAGTCCGAAACCATCCGCGCGCGGGTTGTCGAGGCGCGGCGCATCCAGCACGAGCGTTTCCGCAAGTCCGCCAACGCGACGAACTCCGCGATGAGCCCGCGACAGATGAAGGTCCACTGCCAGGTGGACGCCGAGGGCGAGGGCTATCTCGAGCACGCGATGCAGGAAATGAATTTCTCTGCCCGGGCCCATGACCGGATCCTGAAAGTGGCGCGCACTTTGGCGGATCTTGTCGGAGCGGACCACATCCGCGCCGCCGACTTGCTGGAAGCCATCCAATACCGCTCGCTGGATCGGAAATTGTTTTCCTGATGTCACCTGGGGGGTATTTAAAAATGTCGAAGGCGGGGACAGACCCGAACGGCGACAACTCAAGCAGGACTCATTCCAAAGCGACTTATAGGAGAGCTGGACAGTGACGATGTGGCTTAGACAGACAGAAGACACAAGTACGGTAAAGCAACACATGAAATCATCAAAGTATCGCGCGGGGTTATTTGCCTGCCTGCTCGGCGCAGTCACGGCGATCTCACCGCTGGTCGATGCGGTGGAGGCAAACAAGGGGGAGGCCGCATTGGACTGGAAGGCGATGATGACCATAGCGGAAAGAAAACGCGATGCCCAAGGCGATCTATTGCCGCTGCAATCCTACGATGAAACGATTCGCCGGGGCATGTCTTTCCTCCTGAATGACCATCTGAAGTGGTTCAAAGGGCCGTCCGAATCCCTCGTTGACGAACAGGGTCTAACACAGATGCCGTGGGTTTACTACTCGAACCTCCAGCAGGACGGAAAACCGTTTGGAAATTCCGTGGACCGGTTTGTGTCTTACCCGGCGTTTCACCACGCGCTGCTGATCCGCACGTTCGTCGGATACTGGAAATACGCCAAGGACCAACACGCGCTGGATCAGGCCGTGCGCCTGGCGGATTGGAACATCGCCCACAGCACCCCCGCCGATTGGCCCTACGCCAGGCTTCCCTACAGCACGTTCCAGGAGAAAAAACCCGGCGGTTTCCGCGACAAGACCGGCCTGATGCCGGACAAGGCGGCCATCATGGCGCTGGCCTACCTCCAGTTAAACGAAGCCACCGGTGAAGCCAGATTTCTCCAAGCGGCAGAAGCGATCGGCTTGACCTTGAGCCAACGGCAACGCGCCGACGGCAGTTGGCCGTTCCGCATTGACCCCAAGACGGAAACGGTGGTTGAGGATTACTCCAGCAGTGTGATTTACGCTGTCAGGCTGTTCGAGGCACTGGACAAGATGAATGGCAACCATCGTTATCAGGCCAATCGGGACTTGGCTTGGACTTGGTTGTTGAACGGCCCGATCAAGAACAAGGATTTTCGCGGCTTCTACGAGGATATCAAGGACACCAAGACCAACCGGACCAACTTCGATTGCCTGGACACCATCCGCTATCTGCTGGCGAACCGGACGAACGACAACGGCTACCTTGAAATCGCGTTAGAACTCAATTCATGGATCGAAAAGACCTTCCTCGACAAGATCAAGAGCTTCGATCCGGCCGAGGGCATCCGCGAGCAACTGGCCTGCAATGTGGTCATGGGCATTCACAGCCTGAACTGGGCGTCGATGCTGCTGGATCTATCAAAAACCAGCGGTGACGAGAAGTTGCGGCAACGGGCCACCCAAACCGCCAACTATATCACCTACTATCTCCAGCCGGACAACCGGATCGTCGTGGGATTCACCTATAACCAATGGTGGTATAGCTGCCACGCGGGAGCGATCCTGTATTTGATGGATTTCGTGAAGAAGTGACCGTTCTGCTCGTCAATCAGTCCTACAAACGCATGGCAACATCCCGAAAGAAACCACATGAACCAACCGATAAAATGGTTTGAAATGGCCGTGGCATCGTGCGCGGCGTTTTTTGCGCTGGCTGGCGGGCCGCTCATCACACTCACCGCCCTGCTGCTCTCTGCGCCAGCCGCGCTGCACGGCGACACGCTCTCCGCAGACGCCATCCGACAACTCCACGCCGAGAGCACACGGCGGTGCGATGCGTTCTTCCGCAAGCAATCGGGTCAGCCGTTCACTCCGGCACCGATCAAGAAGGACTGGAACAACCGTGGCGATTTCACACGCCTCTATGTTCAATCGGCCGTGCTTTTTGCGACGAGGGCGTTTTACCTGAATGAACAGGTCGCGGAAGCCAACAAGGCCTTGAGTGAGATGTGCCGGTACCATCTTGATCGGCCGCAGACTTTGCTGGAAATCCACAGCTTTCCCGGTGCGGTCCGGCATCTGGTCCAGCTTGCGCGATTCTATGGACCCAACGGCACGCGGACGAAGGGCCTTCTTTCCGCCGAGACTTATCAAATCATGCTCAATACGATGTGGGAATGGGCAAAGGTGAAGTCAAAGGTGGCGGATGCCGAAGTCAGCGAGTCGCAAACATGGACACTGACGGATTCTGAGAACCATCATGCGAACCACTACGCGTCCTGCTGGGCGGTGTCGGTTTTTCTGGCGCGCGAGCCCGAGTATCGCGACCGAAAGTTCGACGACGGTCACAGCGCGGCGGAACACTGCGCGGCGTGGACCGCTTATCTGCGCGAGTATCTCAGCGAGCGGGGCCGCAAAGGCATGACGGTGGAGATCGAATCTCCGTCGTATGCCTCCACGACTTTGAGCGCGGTTTATTGGCTCTATGATCTAGCCGATGATCCTGTATTGAAGCAGCGAGCCAGCAACTATATCACGCTCTACTGGGCGTTGTGGGCGCAACAGCAGATTGATGGAATCGCAGGCGGGGCAAAGGCGCGCTGCTATCCCGCATCGGCAAATGGGGGTAACAGTTTCATCAGCCGTGCGGCATGGTATGCACTCGGCGTCGGCTCACCAGAGTTCGTGCACATGGGCATGCTGCCTTTCGTCACCTCGTCATGGAAAATGCCCGATGTCGTGACGGATCTAACGCTCGATGTGAAAGGTCGCGGCAGTTACGAGGTGAGCGAGCGCCGACCGGGACTGGCACGACCGGGCAGCGAGCGGCAGAGGGGGGTGATTCCGCTGGCCCCCGAAGGTGGTGGTCTGGTGCGTTACAGCTATTGCACGCCGGAATTTGTCATGGGCTCGTTGTTTTGCGCAGCACGGCCCAATGCAGACTGGACGGCCTGCAGCGCGCAGAACCGCTGGCATGGAATCATTTTTCGCGGAGCCTCGGACGCGCGCATCTATCCCTACTGCGAGACGAAGCACAGCGCATACAACGCGCAATGGGCCGTGCAGCGCAAAGGCACGATGATCGCCCAGAAACTCAAGACCAGCAAAGATGCCGATGCCTTGCGCGTATGGTTTTCCCAAGAGGGTCTTTCCGAGCCGGTGAAGGAAGGAGATTGGTTCTTCACGGAAGCTGCCGGTGCCTGGGCGGCGGTGCGTGTGGTATCCGGTAATGCTAAACTCACAACTCCCGCGGCGGGGACCCAAAGAAGGAAGGCTTCCAAGAAAGCAACCGAGAGCGACGATGACGAACCGCTGGAGGGCAATGCGAGCGGCGGCGTATTGGAATGCTCCGATGATTTCTCGCCAGTCATCATTGAGGTTGCCACCAAGGCTGAGTTCGCGACGGAGAAGGCCTACCGCAAAGCGGTGCTCGCCCTGCCGGTGAAACTGGACGGTAAAACGCTCACTCACACTGGCCTCGGCGGCGACCATTTCACATTTCTTACCGACCAAACGGAACTGCCGCGCGTAAACGACGAGCCCGTCAACCTTGCACCCACGAGGGTTTACGACAGCCCGTTCGTCCAGTCGGATTGGAAGAGCGGCATGGTCACCATCCAGAAGGGTGACAGAAAAATCGTGCTGAACTTCAACGAATGAAACAGCTCATATATCCAACCTCGCGCCTGACCAACGGGATGAGAGCAGATCCTCATCCTCGCTTTTCGAAGGATCATTGATGAACCACATGAAATTTACTTCGACTCGGACGACGTGCTCACGGTCCGCATGGACCATGCGCGGCGGTGGGACACGATTCCTGTCGGGCGGTTCCGGTTGCGGGCAACCCTAGGCAATGGCCGGGACGCATCTGCTGAGGCCCGGCGTGCCGTATCTATCAAGGGACCCGGCCTGAGCGCTGACGTGACATTGGATGCGGACACAGGAGCGCTGGTGCCGGGGTTGGAGAAGACGCTTGAACTCACCGTCGATCAGGCGAGCCGACCGCAGCAGTGTTTGAACTTTTTACCGGAACCGCAGGTGCAGGTGGCGTTGCGGCCGGTTGGCTCGTTGGACGGGTTGGTGGCGCGTCCGGGTAAGTTGAGCTTGAGCGTGTTCTCCGGCGGGGATTCGCTGTGAAGCTGTGCGAGGAACGCTTCGAGGCTGGCGGCGGAACGAAACAGGTTCTTCAAAGCATCCTGCTTGATCGCATCCATCAGGGTGACAAACAGCTCGTAGCCTTCGTTTTTGTATTCCACGAGTGGATCCTTCTGGCCCTGTGCGCGGAGGTAAACGCCTTCCCGCAACTCGTCCATGTCGGTGAGGTGTTCCTGCCAATGCCGGTCGATGGCGACGAGCACCATGCGGCGTTCCTCCTGTGCGAGTGTCTCCGCCGGCAGGCTGCCGATCCGGGATTCATATGCATTCCGCGCACTTTCCATCAACATCGCGGTGATGGATTCCGGATTCCGGTCCTTCAGTTCGTCCGCGTTGAGCCTGACTGGAAGTGTGGCATGGATCCAATCGAGCAGTTCGCTGTGATCCGGGGAGTATGGATCAAACTCGGTTAGATGCCGCTGCACCCGCGCAGGGATGACCTCCCCGATGATGTCGTGAACCAGCTTGCGGGTGTCCTCGGTGGTGAGCACCTCGTTGCGGTAGCCATAGACGATCTCGCGCTGCAGGTTCATCACGTCGTCGAAATCGAGCACGCGCTTGCGTCCCTGATAGTCGCGCTGCTCGACCTTGATCTGGGCGGTCTCGACGAGCGTGCCCAGCGACGAGGATTTTCCGGATTTTCCCGACTGCTCGATCATGGCTGCCATGCGGCCGGGCGACGCGTGGTTGCGCATCAGGTCATCTTCGAGGGAGATGAAGAATTGAGAGCGGCCGGGATCGCCCTGGCGCGAACAACGGCCGCGGAGTTGGCGATCCACGCGGCGCGACGGATGGCGTTCGGTGCCGATGACAAACAGGCCGCCGAGGGCCGCCACGCCATCGCCGAGTTTGATGTCGGTGCCGCGGCCGGCCATGTTGGTGGAAACGGTGACGGCTCCACGTTGTCCGGCGAGGGCGACGATCTCCGCTTCCTGTTCGTGAAACTTCGCGTTGAGCACCGAGTGCGGGATCTTCGCGCGCTTGAGCATGCGGGAGAGGGTCTCCGAGGATTCGACGGACGCGGTGCCGACCAGCACCGGCTGGCCGCGGGTGTGTGCCGTTTCGATTTTTTCGATCACCGCGTTGAACTTCTCGCGGCGGGTTTTGAAGATCTGGTCGTTTTCATCCCTCCGTATGTTGGGTGCGTTGGTGGGGATCGGCAGCACGTCGAGTTGATAGATATCATGAAACTCGGCGGCCTCCGTCTCGGCGGTGCCGGTCATGCCCGCGAGTTTCTCGTAGAGGCGGAAGTAGTTCTGGATCGTGATGGTGGCGAAGGTCTGGCTCTCTTTTTCAATGGCGACATCTTCCTTGGCTTCGACCGCCTGGTGGAGGCCGTCGGACCAGCGGCGGCCCGCCATTTCACGGCCGGTGCTTTCATCGATGATGGTGACCTTGCCGTCCCGGACGACGTAGTGGACATCACGCTCATAAAGGCAATAGGCCTTGAGCAGTTGTGAGATGCCATGGATCCTGCCGACCCGTGTGTCGGATTGATCCTGGATTTCCTTTCTGGCGGCGGCGCGGCGCTCGCTTGTTAGATCGGGATCGACGTCGATGGCGGCGAGCAACGGGCCGATGTCCGGGATGGTGAAGGAGTCCGGATCGCCGGGTGACAGGAACCTGCGGCCTTTCTCCATCAGATCGGCGTCATGCTTTTTCTCGTCGATGAGGAAAAAGAGTTCCTCCTTGAGCTTGAAGAGGTCCTTCTGGAAAACGCCGTGGTGGGCGGAAAGCTCGGTTTTCTCCAACAGCCGGCGCATTTCAGGATCCTCCATGAAACGCAGGAACCGACGGTTGCGCGGTTGGCCGAGCTTGAGTTTGAACAACGCGAGGCCCGCCGCGGCGGTGTCGCCAATCTCCAACCATCGCTCCGCTTCGGCGGCAAGTTTGTTGCAGAGCTCGGTCTGGCGCTTCACGAGCTGTTCGACGACCGGCTTGTGGACGTCCAACGGATCGGTGGTCCGGGAGGACGCGCCGGTGATGATGAGCGGAGTGCGGGCATCGTCGATGAGCACCGAGTCCACCTCGTCGATGATGGCGAGGTAGTGGCCACGCTGGACCTGCTCGTTCCGGGTCGTGGCCATGCCATTGTCGCGCAGGTAGTCGAAGCCGAACTCGGAGTTGGTGCCGTAGGTGATGTCGCACGCGTAGGCCTCGCGGCGTTCCCACGGCGGCATGGAGTTTTCGATGCAGCCGACGGTCAGGCCGAGAAAACGGAAGAGCGCGCCCATCCACTCGGAGTCGCGTTTCGCGAGGTAATCATTGACGGTGACGACGTGCACGCCGAGACCTGTTAGGGCGTTGAGATAAACGGGCAGGGTGGCGACGAGGGTTTTGCCCTCACCGGTCTGCATTTCCGCGATCATGCCGCGGTGGACGGCGATGCCGCCGATGAGCTGGACGTCGAAATGCACCATCTCCCATTTCATCGGTTGGCCGAGCACGCTGATCTCGCTGCCGCAGAGACGGCGGGCGGCGTTTTTGACGACCGCGTAGGCATCGGCGAGGATTGTTTCCAGATACCTGGCGCGGGATTTTCCGAACTGGCCTTCGATCTGATGGAAAGCGGCCTTCGCGAGTTCAATCGACGATGGCGTGGCCGCGACTTCCCGCGGCAGTGACGGGAATTCCTTGCGCAGGATGGACAGACGGGACTCGATCACGGCGGCGGTATCTCGAAGTCCGGTTTCGTCCAGTTGCTCGATCAATGCCTTGGGTGGAGCATTGAGCGCGTGATAGCGGGCGAGGTGGTTCTGCCAGGTCGCGGTGAGTTGGAGAAGTTTGTCGGCAGGCTCGCGTTGGAG